>NZ_JBQQCB010000043.1:0-84361 GCF_052246675.1 Nonomuraea sp. KM90
TTCGTACGCCGTGCGGCGACCGTGCTCGCCGCCACCACCGCCCTCACCGCCGGCCTCGCCCTGCCCGCGCTGGCCCACGTCACCATCCAGCCGGGCACCGCCGAGCAGGGCGGGTTCACCAAGGTCGCCTTCCGGGTGCCCAACGAGCGCGACAACGCCTCGACCACCAAGATCGAAGTCAGTTTCCCCGCCGACCACCCGCTGGCCTTCGTGTCCGTCAAGCCCGTGCCCGGGTGGGAGGTCAAGGTGACCGAGGGCAAGCTGCCCGCCCCGGTCAAGACCGAGTACGGCGACCTGGAGGAGGCCGTCACCAAGGTCGTCTGGGAGGGCGGGAAGATCAATCCTGGCGAGTTCCAGGAGTTCGAGGTGTCCATGGGCCAGCTGCCGAAGGACGTCGACTCGCTGATGTTCCCGACGAAGCAGACCTACTCGGGAGGCGAGGTCGTGGACTGGTCGGAGGCCCCGAAGACGGACGGGACCGAGCCCGAGCACCCGGCGCCACTGCTCAAGCTGGTGCCGGCCGCCGGTGACGGCAGCTCACAGGGCGCTTCGGTCAGTGCGAGTCCGAGTGCGACCCCGGCGGTCGCCGCGCCGTCGGTCACGCCGATGGCCGCCGCGTCCGCCTCCGACGGCACGGCCCGGCTGCTCGGCGGGGCCGGCCTGGCGGTGGGCGTCATCGGCGTCGTGATCGGCGCCCTGGGCCTGCGCCGCCGCCCCTCCGCCTGACAGCGGGACCCGGACGCCAATGCTCCGGGACGCCACCGACGGCGTCCCGGAGCGCACGGCCCCGACCCCCGGCCTCCGCCGCCCGCTCCGGGGCGTCCCGCTGCCACCCGCAGGAAGGGGGCCGTCAAGGCGCAGGGCCGGCGCCGTCAAGACGAGCCCAGGCAGGACGGGTGCCGTCAGGACGTGATGTCCTTGCCCGAGAAGCGTGCCCAAGCGATCGACCCGAACAGCAGGATGTACGCCCCGAACGCCAGCAGCCCCTCCCCCAGCGCCCCCGTGTCGATCGGGCTGCGCAGCACCGCGTCGAAGTCCGTGAACCTGGTCGGCAGCAGGTAGGGCGTGATCGCGCCGAGCTCGGGGACGGCCCGCAGCACCTGGCAGATGATGACCAGCACCATGGTGCCGGCGACGGCCCCGATCGACACCTCGGTGAAGGTGGACAGCGCCAGCCCGATCGCGGCCAGCGCCGCCATGCCGGCCCCGACGTACCCGACGCTGATGGCGATCCGCACCAGCCCGTCCGCCATCGAGATCGTGGTCCCCGACAGCAGCGTCACGTCACCGACCGGGAACAGCAGCAGCCCCGTCACCAGCGCGGACAGCGCCACCACCGCCGTGGCCGCGTAGGCGTAGACGACCGCGTTGAGATATTTGACGGCCAGCAGCCGGGTCCGCCCGGCCGGCGCGGCCAGCAGGTAGCGCAGCGTCCCGCCCCCGGCCTCGCCGGCGATCGAGTCGCCCGCCACCACGCTCACGGCCACCGGCATCAGCAGCAGCACCAGGAACGAGAACGACACGAACGTCAGCATGAGGCTGTTGCCCGCGACGGCCTGGATGATCCCGCCCATGTCGTCGTCGCCGGAGGAGCCGAAGGCACGCAGGGAGACGCCGATGATCACCGGCACGCCGGCGAGCACGGCCAGCATCGCCAGGTTGCGCGGGCGGCGGAAGGTCAGGCCCAGCTCCGAGCCGAGCAGCCGCCAGAACGCCCACGTCGTCCTGGCCGACGGCCCGGGCGGGGGTGCGGCGGGTGCGGGGGGCGGTGGCTCGGGCGCGTGCCGTTCGGTGGTGCGCATGGTCTCGGTCACCGGCACGAGCCCGGGCATCCGCCGCGTGGCCGTCGTGGCCCGGCTCTCAGCCGTCGACATCGAAGCCCTCCCCTGTGAGTCCCACGAACACGTCCTCGAGGCTCGGCCGCACCACGGCCAGCCCGCGTACGGCCACGCCCTCCCCCACCAGCGCGGCGTTGACCTGCTCCGGCGCGTGGCCGCCCAGCTCCGCCAGGACCTGCCCGCCCTCCGGCCGCACGTCGGCCAGGCCGAGACCGGCGAGCACCCGCGCGGCGGCGCCCGTGTCCGGCGTCTCCACCCTGATCCGGGTGACCAGGCCGCCGTTGAGCGAGGCGATCGTGCCCTGCGCGACGAGCTTGCCGGTCCGCATGATCGCGGCGTGCGTGCACATCTGCTCGACCTCGGCCAGCAGGTGCGAGGAGACGAACACCGTGGTGCCGTCGGCGGCGATCTCCTTGACCAGCGCGCGCACCTCGCGGGTGCCCTGCGGGTCGAGCCCGTTGGTGGGCTCGTCCAGGACGAGCAGCTCGCGCGGTCCCAGCAGGGCGGCCGCGATGGCCAGGCGCTGGCGCATGCCGAGCGAGTAGTTGCGGTAGCGCTTGCCCGCGGCGGCCGACAGCCCCACGCGGTCGAGCGCGTCCGCGACGCGCCGCCGGGCGGTGCCGCCCGGCGCCGTCGGGTCGGCCGCGTCGAAGCGCATCAGGTTGGCCGCGCCCGACAGGTACGGGTAGAAGGCCGGCCCTTCGACCAGCGCCCCCACCTTCGGCAGGGCCTGCGCCTGCGGCAGCCCGAGCACGGAGTATTCGCCCGCCGTGGGCGCCACCAGGCCGAGCAGCATGCGGATCGTGGTGGTCTTGCCCGAGCCGTTGGGCCCGAGGAAGCCGAACACCGAGCCGCGCGGCACCGCCAGGTCCAGCGCGTCCACCGCGACCTGGCCGCCGCGGAAGCGCTTGGTCAGCCCCTGGGTGACGATCGCGGCGTCCCCGGAGGGCGGGGCCGCCCCGAAGGGCGCCCCCGCTTCGTACGTGACGGCGGTCACTTGGTGCCCGCCGCCTTGGTGATCTCCTCCGGCGTGACCGCGCCGACCAGCAGGCGGCCGTCGTCGGTCAGCAGGGCCGTGACGAGCTTGGTCTTGATCAGCTTGCCGGAGCCCCACGTGCCGCTCACCGGGGTGGCGGACTTGAGCACGCTGTCCAGCAGCGCGGCCGGGTCGCCCCCGCCACCGCCGAACCGCTCGCCGGAGCCCTCGGGCGTCTCGGCGGGCTTGGCGGCCTGGTCCGCCATGGAGAACGGGACGACCGCGACGGCCGACCAGCCCTCACCGACGACCTTCAGGTCGCCCGCGACGTCGTGGGCCTTCTCGGCCCGCTCCTCCGCGTGCTCGCCGAAGCCCTGGTCCGCGCCGATCGTCTGCTCCTCCACCTTGGCGCCCGCGGGCGGGGTGAAGGTGAAGTTCTCGGCTGCCGGGGGCGTGAACGTCACCTGGGTGAACCCGAGCTGGAACGCCGGCTCGGCCGAGCCCTTGGCGTACACCTGCACCTGGAGCGGGACGTACGTCTCGCCGTCGAGGGCGATGCGCACCTCCTGCACCAGGGAGCTCTCGTCCTTGGGCGACAGCACGAGCTGGTAGACCGGGCGGCCCGCCACCTCCGCCGTGTTGATCACCCGGACCGCGGTGTGCTCGTCGGCGCCGGCCAGCAGCCGCTCGGCCAGCTGCGGCGGCGTCAGCTCGGTCGGGCGCGGCACGGGCGTGGCATGGCCCGGGCCGGCCTCCGGCTTGATGGTCAGCTTGGTGGCGGTGTTGGTGGCGCTGTCCCAGTACCAGGCCTGGCCGCCGTTCAGGATCAGGTTGGTCTCGTTGAGCTGGGTCGGGAAGGCCACGCGCAGCTTGTCGGCCGCGCCGTACCAGACCTTCACCTCGTGTGAGCCGGACAGCAGGCTCAGCGGCGAGGCCGAGCCGGTCTGCGGCAGCGCCGGCAGGCCGAGCGAGGCCGTCTGCTGAACGGTGCCGGACATCGGCGGGATCCCGCCGTCCTTGCCGGTGGCCGCCACGGCGTCGGCCAGCAGTTGCTGGGCCGAGCGCTCCGGCAGCACGGGTTCGCCGCTCACCGCGGCGATCACGGGACCGGCGCCGATCGCGGCTCCGATCACGGCTGCCGCCGCGATCGGGACTCCCCACCTCACGAACGTGCCTCTACGCATCTCACTCCTTAACCGTATGTCGATGCCCAGAGCCTGCGTCATGCATCCTGTGGGAGACCTGAGACAGTCTGAGACGGCTCTCAGCCTTCTCAGCGTCGTCTCAGCGCGCGAACGGGAGAATCGCCACATGAGAGTACTTGTCGTCGAGGACGAGCGGCGCATGGCGGCTGCGCTCCAGCGAGGGCTCCAGGCCGAGGGTTTCGCCGTGGACCTCGCCCACGACGGCGAGGAGGGGCTGCACGCGGCCAGGCAGGGCGACTACGACGTCGTGGTGCTCGACATCATGCTGCCCAGGCTGTCGGGCTACAACGTGTGCAAGCAGTTGCGCGCCGAGGAGAACTGGGTGCCGATCCTGATGTTGTCGGCCAAGGACGGCGAGTACGACATGGCCGACGGGCTGGACCTGGGGGCCGACGACTACCTGACCAAGCCGTTCTCGTACGTGGTGCTGGTGGCCCGGTTGCGGGCGCTGATGCGGCGCGACGCGGGGCGGCGGCCGTCGGTGCTGGTCGCGGGCGACCTGTCGCTGGATCCGGCCAGGCGGAAGGTCGAGCGGGGGCAGAGCCCGATCGAGCTGACGCCGCGGGAATTCGCGCTGCTGGAATACCTGATGCGGCGGCGGGACGAGGTGGTGTCGAAGTCGGAGATCCTGGAGCACGTGTGGGACACCTTCGACACCGACCCCAACGTGGTCGAGGTCTACGTCGGCTACCTGCGCCGCAAGATCGACGTCCCCTACGGCAGGAACTCGCTGCAGACCGTGCGCGGCGCGGGCTACCGGCTGGCGGGCGACGGTGGCTGAGTCGCCGCTGGTCTGGTGGCGGCGGCAGGGGCTGCGGTTCCGGCTGACGGTGGCGGCGGCCGCGGTGCTCGCGCTGGCGCTGGCCCTGTCGGCGTCGGTGCTGCTCAGCGTGCTGGACCGGGCCCTGATGGACACGGTGGACGAGTCCACCGTGCAGCAGGCGCAGGCCGTGCGGGTGGCGGCCGACGCCGGCACGCTCACCAGCCCGATCACCACCCACGACGGCACGATCGTGCAGGTGATCGACGCCCAGGGGCGGATCACGCACGTCACGTACGGCACCGACCGGCTGGTGCCGCTGCTGGACGCCGCGGGCCGGGCGAAGGTGCTCCGGCAGGGGCAGGCGACGCTGCTGGACGGCCGGCCGTACGCCATCCCGGGGTTCCTGCGGGTCGTCGTGCTCAGCGCGGACCGGGGGGTGACGGTGGTGGCGGCCCGGCCCATCGGCGAGATCCAGACCAGCCTCGGCACGGCCGGCCGGGTGCTGCTGGTCGGCACGCCGGCGCTGGTCGTGCTGCTGGCGGTGGCGAGCTGGCTGATGATCGGGCGTACCCTGCGGCCGATCGCGGCGCTGCGCAGGGGCGCGGCGGAGATCACGCACACGGCCAGGTCGCGCCGGCTGCCGGTGCCGCAGTCGCGCGACGAGGTGCACTCGCTGGCCACCACGCTCAACAGCATGCTGGCCCGGCTGGAGGAGGCCGAGCAGCGCCAGCGGGCGCTGGTCTCCGACGCCGCGCACGAGCTGCGCAGCCCGCTGGCCAGCATCCGGCTGCAGCTGGAGGTGGCGCTCGGGCATCCCGACGAGCAGGACTGGCAGGAGACCGCCGAGGGCGTGCTGGAGGACACGATGCGGCTGTCCCGGCTGGCCGAGGACCTGCTCGCGCTGGCCAGGCTGGACGAGCGCGGCGGCGTGCCGGCCCGGCGCGAGCCCGTCGACCTCGACGAGGTCGTACGCCAGACCGTCGACCGGTACGCCGAGGCCCGCCTGACGGTGTGCGACCCCGTCGTGGTCCGCGGCGACGCCCTCGACCTGAGCCGGGTGCTGACGAACCTGATGGACAACGCGGTCCGCCACACCGCCTCCAAGGTCGAGGTGACGCTGACCGCCGACGGCGTGCTGACGGTCACCGACGACGGCCCCGGCATTCCCGAGCAGGACCGCGAGCGCGTCTTCAACCGGTTCACCCGGCTCGACTCCGGCCGCAGCCGGGACGAGGGGGGCGCGGGGCTGGGGCTGGCCATCGTGCGGGAGACCGTGCGGGCGCACGGCGGCACGGTGCACCTGGAGGACGCGGCACCGGGCCTGCGCGCCGTGGTCGCCCTGCCGGTGACCCGCTGACCCATTAATACCTTTTGCGGCTATCTGTGGCCGGATGAGGACGGGGACCCTGTTCACCGGGCGCGCGACGTGTTAGGCACGGGCCATGCGCGCAGCACGCGAGCGGCCCGCCGGCCGCCTCACGTCGGCCGCCCTCGCGGCGGTCCTCGCGGCGGTCCTCGCGGTCGCCGCGAGCGCCTTACCGGCGGCGGCGGCTGATCAGGCCGCTGATCAGGCCGCCGTGACGGTGATCGCCTCGGGGCTGGACAACCCCAGAGGGCTCGGCTTCGGCCCCGACGGGACCCTGTACGTGGCCGAGGCGGGCCGGGGCGGCCCGGGCCCGTGCATCACCGGCGCCCAGGACCAGACGTTCTGCCTCGGCCCCAGCGGCGCCGTGACGGCCGTCTCCCGCGACGGGCAGCGCCGGGTGGTGACGGGCCTGCCGTCCCTGGGCACGCCGAACCTGAGCGAGGTGCTCGGCGCGCACGACGTGGCCGTGACCCATGGCGGGCTGCTCGTCCCGATCGGGCTGGGCACGGACCCGGCCAGGCGGGCGCAGCTCGGCCCGGACGGCGCCGCCCTCGCCACGCTCGTCAAGGCTTCGGGCGCGCGGTGGCGGACCGTCGCCGACCTCGGCGCGTACGAGAGCGCCAACGACCCCGACCAGGGCCAGCCCGGCACCGGCCCGGACAGCCAGCCCTACGCGGTGCTGCCCGAGGGAGCGGGCGCGCTGGTCGTGGACGCGGGCGCCAACGACGTGCTGCGCGTGCGCCCCGGCGGCCGGATCTCGACGGTCGCCGTGTTCGACGTCCGCATGGTCCCCGGGCCGGGTGGGGGCGACATTCCGATGCACCCGGTGCCCACGAGCGTGGCCCGCGGGCCCGACGGCGCGTTGTACGTCGGCCGGCTCACCGGCTTCCCCTTCCCCGTGGGGGGAGCCAGTGTGTGGCGCCTGGCACCGGGCAAGGCGCCGGCGGTGTACGCCTCCGGCTTCACCAACATCGTGGACATCGCCTTCGACCGGCGCGGCCGGCTGCTGGTGCTGGAGATCGCCGCCAACGGGCTGCTCTCCGGCGACCCGGCGGGAGCCCTGCACCGCGTCGAACGCGACGGCACCAGGACACTTGTCGCCAGGGACGGCCTGTTCACCCCGACGGGGGTGGTGGCCGGGCCGGACGGCGCCTACTACGTGTCCAACAGGGGCACGCTGGCGGGTTCCGGGGAGGTACTGCGTATCGGGAGCTGACGGCGGGTTCTCGACGGCCCTCAGGGGCACGGCCGCGTCGCCGGGCCCCCCGGGCTCCGTTGTTCCGGGCCCGATCACATGACTCGTCAGATGGTACGCCGGTCGGCTCGTGGATGGACATGGATCGTTCCGAAAGTGGTCAGGCGGCTGTCCCCTTTTCCGCGGTGGCCAGGAAGTCCTGGGCGATGAGTGGCAGGCGGCGGCGGGCGTGCACGACGGCTATGACGCGACGCACCGCGGGTTCGAGCGAACGCACCACCAGGCCCGCGCGTCCGGCCTGCTCGGCCATGCCGCGGTACCACAGCAACGATGCCTGCCCGGCGCGTACGGCGTTCAGCCATCCGTTGCGCTCGTCGGTTTCGAGCACGACCACCGGGGTGACCGCGTACTTGCCGAACATCGCGTCGAGCTCCCTGCGCCGCATGCTGCCACGGGCGGGCAGCGCCAGGCGCATGCCGTGCAGCTTGCCCATCGGCACGGGGTTGGGGAGATCGAGCGCGGGCGGGGAGATCAGCACGATCTCCTGGCGTTCGAGTGGATGGGTGATGAGATCGGTGGGCACCGGCAGGTCCGTGAGACCCAGGTCGGCCCGCTGATCCCTGATGGCGCTGACGACACCGTCTCGGCCGTCGCAGCGCACGATGTGCACGCGTACTCCCGGGTGCTCGGCCGCGTAGGCGGGCAGCAGCCGCCCCGCGAGGCCGGGTTCGAGGCTGGGCGTGGCGGCGATGCGAAGTTCCGCCTCGGTGACCGTGCCCTGGTTGGCCAGGCCCTCGATCTCGTGAACCGCGTCGAGTGCCTCCCTCGCCAGCTTGACCACCCGGCGTCCCTGCGCGGTGACGACCACCCCGCGGCCGGAACGAGCGAAGAGCGTCATGCCGAGCTCGCGCTCGAGATCGCGGATCGCGCGGGACAGCGCAGGCTGCGCGATGTAGAGCGATCTGGCCGCGTCGGTCATGGTGCGGTGCTCCGCAGTCGCGACCACATAGCGGAGCTGCTGGAGATTCATGTCAATGAAGCTAGGACACCGCCCGCCGCCGGGACCGAAAGATAGCGGAGATCACCTCGAATGATTTCGGACTGTAACCGAGCACCGCTACATCCGTGACGGGTGATAAATCAGTATGCTTTTGCCCCAAATTTGACAAGGGTCCGCCAAGTCGCGGCGCAAATCTGGCATAGCAGACAACCGGGTGAACGGGGAGACACGGTGACAGGGAACGGGCAGTATCCACCCCCGCCACAGGGACCAGGACAGCCACAGCGGCCCCCCTCGTTACCCTGGCCGCCGCCGGGTTACCGGCAACCGCAGCCGCAGGGCGGCCAGCAGAACCCGTACCCGCAGCCGCCGCCCCCTCCCCCACCGCCGCCACAGGGGAATCCTTACCAGCAGGGGCCACCGCCGCCGCAGGGGCCGCCCCACCCTCAGCCGCCCTACCCGCAACCACCATACGGTCCGCCGCAGGGGCCGCCTTACGGTCAGCCGCCGCAGGGGCCGCCCTATGGGCAGCCGCCGCACGGGCCACCGTACCGGCAGCCGCCGCCTCCTCCGCCGCCACCGCCGGTCGCGCCGACGCTGCGGTGGCCGCACCCCCCGCCGCGCAGGAAGTCGGGGATGGGGGTCGTCGCGGTGCTCGGCACCGTGTTCGGGTCGCTGGCGGCGCTGTTCGTGCTGATCGTCATCGGGGCGGTGATGCTCGGCGGCTCGAAGAGCTCGGACACGTCCACGCCGGTCGCGAACCCGACGTACGAGCCGTCGGAGGAGCCCACCCGGCGCTCCGACGAGGACCCCGAGCCCGCCCCCACGCGGACCCGCGACCAGGAGCCCACGCAGCGGCCGACCGAGGACGAGGAGCCGGACACCACCGTCACCCCGCCCGCCAAGGTCACGCTCAACACGAGCCTGAAGAACAACACCATGTATCGGGCCGGCACCCTGCCCAGGCTCAACTGCCGGGCCGGCAACGCCAACATCTACAACCACAGCCAGCTCAAGGCGCTGATCCTGAAGACCGGCAGGTGCATGGACCGGGCCTGGCAGCCGATCCTGGAGAAGCAGGGCATCCGGTTCAGCCCGCCCGGCTACGCCATCGCGGCCAAGCGCGGCAGGGGCGCCTGCGGCGACTATCCGTCGGCGGGCAGCATGGTGCCGTACTACTGCCCGCGCAACAACACCATCTACGCCTCCACCTCGGCCATGGCCACGGGCAACGGCAACGCCCGAGGGTACGGCCAGATCATCAACTGGCACGGCGGCATCATCAGCATGATGGCCCACGAGTACGGCCACCACGTCCAGAACATCACGGGCCTGATGGACTCGTGGTGGCGCTCGACCCTGGACTCGACCAGCCAGAGCGGCAAGCTGGCGCTCAGCCGGCGGCTGGAGCTGCAGGCCACCTGCTTCGGCGGCATGTGGATGCGGTCGGTGGCGGCGTCGTACCCGGTGAACACCTCCAACCGGAGCCGGCTGTACTGGTTCTACGGTCAGGTGGGCGACCATCCGGGCTGGCCGCGCGACCACGGCACGCCGGCCAACAACAACCGCTGGTTCCGGCAGGGGTGGGAGAAGAGCAAGACATACCAGTGCAACACGTGGCTGGCGCCCTCTTCAACGGTCTCCTGATGTCCCCGTGGCGTTCATCTCATGTTGAGCACATGTCTCTGATGTCCATATAAGGGCACTAGAATCCTGGCAATCTTGTGCCCATCGGGGGCATACGCCAATTTTGCCTGGTAGGCGTGTAAGGAGCCGGGTGTGAGCAATCGCGATGGGGTGGAGACCGTGCCAGGAGGCAGGAAACGCCGCCCCATGCGACGGTCCGGCCCGGCCTCCGCAGCCACCGCCGGATCCGCCCCTCGCGAGAAGGCGCCCTCCAGAGGGCCGCGCTTCGCCAAACCGCTGACACCCGGCGCCGTCCTGGGCTGGACCGCGCTGTCCGCCGTCGTGCCCGGCGCCGCTCATCTGCGGGCCGGGCACCGCCGTACCGGGCTGGTGCTGGTCAGCGTGTACGCGGTGCTGCTGCTCGGGCTCCTGGCCTACGGCCTGATCGTGATCGGCGACCTGTCGAACATCGCCACGTTCGCCGACGACGGGATGATGCTCACGGTCGTCGTCGTGGCCTCGGCACTCGCGCTGGCCTGGTTCGCGCTGCTGGTGACGTCCTACGTGGCGCTCGGCCCGAACAAGCTGCACCAGCAGGGCCAGGTGGTGACGGGCATCGTGGTGGGCGTGCTGTGCGTGGCGGTCATGTCGCCGTTCGCCCTCGCCTCCAACTACGTGCTGACCGCCCGCAACGCGATCGGGGACGTCTTCCAGTCCCGGCCCGACCCCGACACCCCCCAGGTGGCCCAGAACCCCGAGGACCCGTGGAACGGCCGGGACCGGGTGAACTTCCTGCTGGTCGGCGGTGACGCGGCGGGCAACCGGACCGGCGTGCGCACCGACAGCATGAACGTGGCCAGCGTCGACCTCAAAACCGGCGCCACGGTCCTGTTCAGCCTCCCGCGCAACCTCCAGCACGTCCGCTTCCCCCCGTCCTCGCCGCTGCACAAGCAGTTCCCGAACGGCTTCATGGCCGAGCTGCCCAACGGCGGCCTGCTCAACGAGGTCTGGCAGTACGCCAACGACAACCCTCAGCTCATGGGCGGCAAGGACAAGGGCCCGCGGGCGCTGATGGACGCCATCGGCTACACGCTGAACCTGAAGATCGACTACTACATGCTGATGAACATGTACGGCTTCGCCGACCTCGTGGACGCCATCGGCGGCCTGAGGATCAGGGTGGAGCAGGACGTCAAGTGGGGCGGTCTGTACGGCACGGCGGGCACCATCAAGGCGGGCGACCGGAAGCTGACCGGCGAGCAGGCGCTGTGGTACGGCCGCTCCCGCGTCGGCAGCGACGACTTCTCCCGCATGGCCCGCCAGCGCTGCGTCATCGCCGCCTTCGCGCAGCAGGCCACGCCCTCGGTGATCCTCACCAGGTTCGAGCGCATCGCCGGCGCGGCCAAGCGGCTGGCCCAGACGAACATCCCTCGCGACCTCGTCAAGCCGCTGGTCGAGCTGGCCGTCAAGGTCAAGGACGCCAAGATCACCAGCCTGCAGTTCGTGCCGCCGGAGTTCTACTCCGGCCGCCCCGACTGGGCGAAGATCCGCCAGGCCACGAGAAAGGCCATCAGCGACTCGATGCGCCCGGCCCGCCAGGCGCAGACCGCCGGAGTGACCGCCTCCCCGAGCGCGACCGGCTCGACCCCGACCCCCACGAAGACCCGGCTGGCCGCGCCCACCCAGACGCCCACGAAGAACAGCCAGAAGAGCGCCCAGTCGATCGACGACCTCTGCGGCCTCTGACCGACTCGCCGGTCTTTGTCCTCGGACCGGCCGGCCGGTCTTTGGCCCCTGGCAGGCGAGCCGGCACAGAACGCCACGGGCAGCCTCACTGGCCCCCGGATGGTGAGGCTGGCCCGCCAGCGCAGCCGCTCCGGCGGCACGGCGAGGGCCAGCCCGGGCAGGCGGGCCACCTCGCCCAGGGCGGCCCGGCCCACGATGCGGGCGAGCAGGGCGCCCAGGCAGTAGTGCGGCCCGTGCCCGAAGCTCAGGTGGGCGTTGTCCTCCCGGGTCAGGTCGGGCCGGTCCGCCCCGGGGAAGCGCCCGGGGTCGCGGTTGGCGGCGCCCAGCGCCACCAGGATCGGCTGCCCGGCCTCGACGCGGGCGCCGCCGTACTCCACCGGCTCCAGGGCGAAGCGCCACGTGGCCAGCTCGACCGGGCTGTCGTGGCGCAGCAGCTCCTCCACCGCCCGGTCGATCAGTTCGGGGCGGGCGCGGAGCTGCTCCAGCGCGCCGGGGTGGCGCAGCAGCGTGTGCGCGCCCAGCCCGATGAGCCCGACGGTCGTCTCGTAGCCGGCGACGAGCAGCAGGAAGATCATCGACAGCAGCTCGTCCTCGGACAGCCGCTCGCCGTCGTCCGCGGCGGCCGTGATCGCGCTGATCAGGTCGTCCCCCGGTGCCCGCCGCCTGCCCTCGACCAGCTCCCCCACGTAAGCGGCCAGCCGCCGCAGCGCCTGCGGCCGGGCCTCCTTGCCCGAGTCGGAGGACACCACGGCCGTCGTCCACCGCTGGAAGTCCGTACGGTCCCCCTCGGGCACGCCCAGGACGTCGCAGATCGTGGCGAGCTGCAGCGGCGAGGCGAAGTCGCCGACCAGGTCGTCGCCGGGGCGGAGCCCGGCGGCCAGGTCGCGCGCCCGCTCCTCGGTCCGGGGCCGCAGCCGCTCCAGCCGCCGTTGGGTGAAGAACCCGGTCACCAGACGGCGCAGCCGGGTGTGCTCGGGCGGGTCCGTGGTGAGCAGGTGGGTGCCCAGGCCGGAGCGGTCCTCCAGCGGCCGGCCGCGCCCCGCCGCCTGCCAGTCGGGCGGCGCGTGCCGCGGGTCCTTGCTGAGCCGCGGGTCGGCGAGCGCGGCGCGGGCGTCGTCGTAGCGGGTCACCAGCCAGCCGTACAGGCCGCTGCGCAGGGTCACCAGGTGGGGCACGCCCGCCTCCCGGAGCCGGGCGTAGGCCGGGTAGGGGTCGGCGAGCAGCCCGTCGTCCCCCGGCAGCATCTCCTCCAGCAACATGTCCTCCCCCGACGCGGTCCGGCGGGGCGCCCGCCGGACCGCTCTTCGGCTACTTGCCGAGCTGTCCCAGGATCCACTCTGCCAGCGGACCGGTCACCTGGCCGTGCTCGGAGTTCTGGGAGTCGCACTGGAAGTCGTCGAGCTGGCTGTGCTCCGGCGACAGCGACGTGATGTCGGTGTAGAGATCGACCGTCCACTCCAGCGGGTCGTAGTGGAGCGCGACCGCGCTGACCGTCGGGACGAAGCAGGCCGAGCGCAGGCGGGTCGCGATCGGCACGCCCAGCTTGTCGGCGAGCATGCCGTACACGGCCAGCGTCCCGCCCGGTGCGCCGTCGAACGGCGCGACGTCGCTGGTGTAGCTCTTGCTGGCCCACATCGGCACCGCCCGCATGCCGCCGACGTGCCGCCTGCGGCCGCGATCGGGCTGGGTACGCGCGTTCGCCCCGACGAGGCCGCCCAGCGCGCTCCACTCGAACACCAGCTCGTCGGGTGGCACGTTCCTGCCGGTGCCGTCGGCGGCGCCGTTGGCCACCCCGAGCTTGCGCGGCCGGACCGGGAACCACCCGACGCGGCGCAGGTCCTCCAGGAACTCCACGCGCAGCGGGCTGGCGGTGGCGACCGGGCCGGAGTAGCGGCCGCTCTCGACCCACGCCCACAGGAGCTGCTGCGCGGCGGGGCTCCTGATCAGGTCGGCCTGGCCGGGCACGGCCGGGGAGAGCTTCGCGGCGAAGTAGGCGAGCTGCTGGAGGATCAGCGGGATCCACGCGCCGTTGTGCGGCGAGTCGTAGGACAGGTACGTCATGGTCTGGTGGTCCTCGCCGCGGTTCTCCATCTCCGCCAGCGCGTAGCGGGTGGCCAGCCCGCCCATGCCGACGCCGCCGACGATCAGCGGCGCGTCACCGGCCCGCCCGCTGATGGCCCGGCGGACGCAGGTGGCCACCACCCCGGCGTTGGCCTGGATGTGGGTGTGCCGGGCGCCGAAGCCGAGCAGCACGACGTCGATGCCCTGGGCGAGGAGCTGGTCGAGCAGGCGGTGCTGGTGGGGCGGGTAGGGCGCGTTGAGGTGGCGCCACAGCCCCGGCAGGTCGCTGGGTCCGTGGTTGAAGCCGTCGGCGAGGATCATCGGCCGGACGAGGCGGTCGTGGCCGGCGCCGTAGTGGACGGCGGCGGTCCCGGTGGCGGTACGGCCCAGGTAGGGCCAGGCGGAGGTGAGGGTCCATTCCTCCTGCGGCGTCCGCTGCTCTCCGGTGGGCGGCGGCGCCGGGGTCGCGAACAGCACTCCTTTCGGCAGCACTCCGGCGATCTGCTCGGCGCGACCGGCGGGCACGGGGTCGGACTCCTGCCGCAGGGCGAGCTCGACATCTATCCTTGCTGCCCCTTGTGTCGCCATGATTACACCTTTTCTCGTGGGTTTACCGGACGTCACCCCCGATCCCGTACCTCCATTTCCGGGAAGAAGAATTTCCCTTTCCACGTTCAACGAACATCGCGATCAAGGCATGGCTGGTACCCCTACGTCTACCTCACCTCGCAGTCTCCGACAAATCAACCCACATCCGAAACAATCCATCTGACCATCGGTCAAGAAAATACCGAGGCCATTTCAGAAATGACCTCGGTAATTCGCCGGAGTGTCACACCAGTGCGGAGTTCTTCCTCGGCAGCAGGGCCAGGGCGCCGAGGTAGAGCAGGGCCGCCACGATGAGCAGGCCCTTGTAGCCGATCACCAGCGCGACATATTCCAGGCAGCCGCCGACCATGGCGCCCAGCAGGTTCGCGCCGAAGGACGTGGTCGCGTCGGCCGTCTCGGCGAAGCGCTTGGCGAAGACCACGTTCGCGGCGAAGATCGGCAGGAACGCCACCGTCACGGCCGCCACCGCGCGCAGCGGCAGCGGGAGCGACAGCAGCCATTCGTTCGGCACGAGCCAGGCCAGCAGCAGGCCCGCGAGCAGCACGCCGTACATGACCGGCAGCGGTGGGGTGCGGAAGCGGCGGGTCACCTCGACGGCGGCGAGCACCGCCACGAGCACGCCCGCGAAGACGATCGCGTTGACCACCCACGTGGTGCCGAACAGCAGCGCGAACCCGGTCACGCTCTTCGTCTCCAGCAGCATGAACGCCACGCCGAGCAGGAACAGGTCGGCGTACGGCCGCATCCGCCGGTACGGGCCGGCCACGACGCGGACGGCGAGCAGGCTGACGATGAGGATCAGGGCGAGCGTGATGACGTAGATCGGCGGGATCGTGGCGTCCTTGAGGTAGAGGAACGGCCGGTCGTCGCCGGCGGGCTGCGGCGTGCCCGGCGCGGCGCCCGGCCATTCCGTGGCGCAGCGCTGGTCGGCGGGGGCCAGGCCGGCGGTGATCACGGCCTGCTGGCCCGCGGTGCTGACCACGTCCACGCACGGCTTGTGGCCGAAGGCGCCCTGCATGGTCGAGGCCAGGCGGTCGACGAGCCAGCTCTCGCGGTAGTAGTTGTACATCGAGAACGTGCCGCCCGGCTTGAGGTGGTCGCGGGCCGCCCGCATGGCCTCCTCGGTGAACAGGTAACTCTCCAGCCGCAGCGAGCTGGCGCCGGAGACCAGGGTGAGCGAGTCGGGCAGGGCGAAGAGGATCAGGTCGTACTTGTCGCCGGTGCGCTCGAGGAAGGCGCGGCCGTCGGTGACGTGGGTGGTGACGCGCGGGTCGTCGTAGGGCCGGTCGGGGTGGACCGACCCGCCCAGCTCGCGCAGCTTGGGGTCGATCTCGACGGCGTCGACGCGGGTGGCGCCCTTGGACAGCGCGATCGCCACGTCGGTGCCGCTGCCCGCGCCGACGACGAGCACGTCCTTGGGCGGCTTGCTGGTCCGCTCGTACGGCAGGCCGTACTGGGCCTCCCACTGCAGCCGGGCGGCGGCGGGCACGGCCTGCTGGTGCGGGATGCCGTTGACCGCGATGTCGGTGACGGGGATGCCGAGCTGCTGGAGCTGCTTGGTGGTGACCTTGTAGTAGGGCGACCAGATGGCCCCGGCGGTGAGCGTCTCGGCCAGCAGCAGCCCGACCACGGCCAGGGACGGCACGGTCACCAGCCCCACGTAGAGCGCGCGCGGCCGGGGCACCAGCAGCAAGCCGTAGCAGATCGCCCCGATCAGCCCCCAGAACACCGGCGGCGCGCTCAGGAACGACAGCGCCGTGAACGCCGCGATGCCGGTGAGGCTGCCGATCAGGTCGTAGCGGTAGGCCTCAAGGCGCGGCAACTCGGGGAAGCACCGCCCGACGAGCTCGGCCGGCCCCATGAGCACCACCGCCGCGGCGCAGAAGATCACCGGCAGGATCGCCCACGCGGGCGGCCCGCTGGTGGACAGGCTCGTCCAGTACAGGACGCCCTCGGTGTTGCGGTCGACGGTGACCGGGAAGGTCAGCACGACAATGACCAGGACGGCCAGCACGACGGGCGAGTAGTACGGCTGCCGCCGCGAGCGCCCCACGCGCAGGAAGCCGAGCCCGATGCCGAGGAAAGAGCCGAGCAGCACGAAATTGGTGAAATAGCTGAGATGGACGATGTTGGACCCGGTCCACCGGATCAGCGCCAACTCGAGGAAGAGCATGAAGGCACTGGCGAGGATGAGCCGCGGCCGCACCGCCAGCCAGTGTGCCTTTTCCCCGTCGTCTACCGGCTTTTGCGCCTGGAGCGTCATGATGCCTCACCGTAGTGAACAGACCGAAAACAAGGAAGTCTGACAGCCCAGAACAAATGTCGTCCGCTTCGCGCCGATTGGGGTGTTCGCGCAGGTCAAAACCCCCGAGATGTGCTGGACGTGCCGGGACGGATGAAGGAATGTTGGGAGGTTCGTTCCCTCCAAGAAACCGTCCGGTGGTGACACATGCGGATACTGATCCAGCTCCGTCCCTCCCCCGACCTGGTCGCGGCCGTCGTCGACCCAGGCCAGAGCGCCAGCACGGCCGACGTCGCCGATGGTCTGCCCGGGGTGGAGCTCGACCCGGCCTTCGTCCCCGTGGCCGTGCCGAGGCCCGTTCCCTCCGCGGGCGGCGATCCCCTCTCGCTCAACCAGCCGCTTGACTACTCCCTGGCCGCGGAGGACGCGTCGGTGCTGGTCAGGGGCACGATCTCGGACGACGAGCTGGCCGCCAGGGTCACGCTGCTGCCCGCGCTCAGGCCCGACGTGGTGGGCATCTTCGCCGACCCCGTCATCGAGTCCACGCCCGCCTGCGGGGGCGACCCGCCGGTCGGCGACTGGCACGACGTCGAGCGGCTGCTGAACGTGCCCGGCCTGCACGCGCAGGGGCTCGACGGCACCGGCGTCGCGGTGGCGGTGCTGGACACCGGGATCAACGCGGCCCACACGGCCCGGCACCTCGGCAGGGGCGTCACGCTGGACGCCGAGCGGTGCTGGAGCCCGTCGGGCGTGCCGGGCCGGCCGGGCGAGTTCGAGGTCGACCACGGGACGATGTGCGCGTTCGACACGCTCATCGCGGCCCCGCAGGCCACGCTGATCGACATCCCGGTGCTGCTGTCCACCCGGCCGGGCGGCTCGGCGCTCGACGGGCTGCTGTCGGACGCGGTGGCCGCCTTCGCGCACCTGCGCAACGTGCTCGACGCCCAGCCGGCCGGGACCAGGGCGCTGGTGGTGAACAACTCGTGGGGCTCGTTCTCGCCCGAGTGGGACTTCCCCGTGGGGCATCCGGGCAACTACTCCGACAACGCCGCCCATCCGTTCAACCTGATGGTGGCCGCCCTCGACAAGGCGGGCGCCGACGTGCTGTTCGCGGCGGGCAACTGCGGGCGGGAGTGCGCGGACGGCCGCTGCGCCTACTCCAGCAGGCCCATCGTGGGCGCCAACTCCCATCCCAAGGCCCTGTCGGTGGGCGGCGTCGACGTCAACGGCGAGCGGGTGGGCTACTCCTCGCAGGGGCCGGGCCGGCTGACCGCCCGCAAGCCCGACGTGTGCGCGTACACGCATTTCTCCGGGTCGAAGGCGTTCGGCGCGGACCAGCCGGACACGGGCACGTCCGCCGCGGCGCCGGTGGCGGCCGGGCTCGTGGCGGCGGTGCGCACCCGGTGGCCGGCCACGAAGCTGTCGCCGGCCCAGTTGCGGGCGCTGCTGCGGCGTACGGCGGAGGACCGCAGCGAGGTCGGGTTCGACTACGACTACGGCTACGGGACCGTGGATCCGGCCGGGCTCATGGCCGCGCTCCAGCGGCGGGCCAAGAGCGTGCCCTGACCCCTTCCGGCGAGGACCGGGCCGCCCTCCCGGCCCGGATTCCTACGCCTGCTCCCGGTTGAACACCCGTGTCCCGATCGTGAGGCAGACCACGGCGAACACCACCGTCACGGTCACGCCGGCGCCGACCGTGCCGGTCGCGTACCGGCCCTGGAACAGGTCGCGCATCGCCTCCAGGACGTACCTGAACGGGCTGATGTGCGAGATCGCGTCGAGCCAGCCCGGCGCCATCGACATTGGCAGGAAGGCCCCGGACAGCAGGACCAGCGGGACCACCGCCGTGGACATCACCGGCGCGAAGAGCTGCTCGTTCAGGCTCAGCGCCACCGCGTACGACAGCGCGGCCAGGCCCGCCCCGAGCACGACGACCAGCACGAACCCGGCGGCCAGTCCCGGCGCCGGGGCGCGCAGGCCGAAGGCGAAGGCCACCGCGAGCAGCAGCAGCGTCTGGACGATCAGCGTGACGACGTTGTTCAGCACCCGCCCGAGCAGCAGCGCCAGGCGGCTGGCCGGGGTGACGCGCATGCGCTCCAGCACGCCGAGCCGCTTCTCGAAGACCACCCCGAACCCGGCCATGCCCGTGCTCATCAGCCCGAGCTGAACGATCAGCCCCGGGACCAGCGTCTCCCACGTGCCGATCGTGGCGAAGATGGGCCCGAACAGCACCAGGAACAGCAGCGGCTGGATCACGCCGAAGACGATGCCGACCTTCTGCTGGAGCGTGACGCTCACGCCGTGGCGGAAGAGCACCCAGGTGTCGCGCAGCATCAGGCCCCCTGTCCGGACAGCTCGTTCTCCTCGCGCAGCGACCTGCCGGTGATGTCGAGGAACACGTCGTCGAGCGTGCGCCCGCCGCTCTTGAGCTCGGCCGGGGCGCCCTCGGCCACGATGCGGCCGTGGTCGATGATCAGCAGCCGGTCGCAGAGCGCGTCGGCCTCGTCCAGGTAGTGGGTGGTCAGGAACACCGTCATTCCCTTCTCCGCGCGCAGCGAGCGGATGTGGTCCCACAGGTTGGCCCGGCTCTGCGGGTCGAGACCGGTCGTCGGCTCGTCGAGGAAGAGCAGCGCCGGCTCGTGCAGCAGGGCGAACGCGATGTCGAAGCGGCGGCGCTGGCCGCCGGAGAGCGCGGCGGGGAACGTGGTCTCCAGCCCGGTGAGCTCCAGCCTGGCCAGGACCTCCGCCGTCCTGGCGGCGACCTCGCGGCGGCTCAGGCCGTACAGCAGGCCCTGGAGCTCTAGCTCGCCCTTCACCGGCGTGACGGGCGGCATCCCGCTGCCCTGGGCGACGTATCCGATGCGCCTGCGCACCTCCTTCGCCGCACCGATCAGGTCGTGGCCGGCCACCGTGGCGGTGCCGGCGGTAGGGCGCAGCAGCGTGGTCAGCATGCGCATGGTCGTGGTCTTCCCCGCGCCGTTCGGACCGAGGAAGCCGACGATCTGGCCGGGCTCCACCGACAGGTCGACGCCCCTGACGGCTTCCACGCCGCCGTCGAAGGTCTTGCTCAGACCCGATGTCTTGATCATTTAATCGCCTCCAAAATTAGAGTAACCACAATTTTGGGGTCACTGCAAACTCGATAGGATGGAGGCATGCGAGAGGGGCTGCGGGAGCGGAAGAAGCGCGAGACCAGGGAGCGCATCTCGGACATCGCGATGGGGCTGTTCATGGCCCGGGGGTTCGACAACGTGACAGTGGCCGAGGTCGCGCAGGCCGCGGACGTGTCGGTCAACACGGTCTTCAACTACTTCAGCACCAAGGAAGACCTGTTCGCCGACCGGCAGGAGCTGGCGGTGGAGCTGCCGCAGCAGGTGCTCCGGGAGCGCGGGCCCGGCGAGGGCGTGGTGCGCGCGTTCCGGCGCGACTTCCTCGACGCGATCGACACGCGCGACTGGCGTCACGGGCTCAACGCGGGCAACGACGTGTTCACCGGGATCGTCAACGCCAGCCCGGCGCTGGTGGCCCGGCTGCGCGAGATGCACGTCGAGCGGGTGCGGGGCCTGGCGCGGGCGCTGGCCGACGAGCTCGACACCGACCCCGACGACCTGACCCCGGAGCTGGCGGCGGCGCACATCCTCAACACCACCCGCATCCTGAGCGAGCACGCGGTCGCCATGATGCTGGCGGGCGAGCCGTGGGAGAGGATCGCGCCGCTGCTCAGAACGCAGGCGGAGAAGGCGTTCGACCTGCTCGAAGCCGGCCTGGGCGGCTTCGGCGGGCGGGCTCTAGTAGGAGCCGGTGGAGGAGAAGGCGCCGCCGATGAGGGCGACGGAGAGGCCCAGGGCCACGAAGCCGAGCGTGACCATCAGCATGATTGAGCTGATGATGCCGCAGATGCGCCCGGCCTGGACGTGACCGCGGTTCTCGTAGACATAGCCGCTGGCGTCGATCTCGCGTAGCGCCTTGGTGCCCATCGACCACGCGAAGGGGCCGATGAAGGTGCAGACCACCAGGCTGAGGATGCCCAGCACGAGGATCGTGGTGCCGCTGGGATGGCTCTGCGGCGGCGGGCCGTAATAGCCAGGACCGTAATCGGGATAAGACACGCTCGCTCGCCCCCTCATCTCTGCGGTCAGGTCGGCATTTATACCACGATCCCGCTCTTGATCATGTTGCGTCATCATGGTCTGGCACATGATCCACCCTTTAGGAGCCTTCCCCCGTGCGTGAACGCACCCGTGCCTTCCTCACCCACCGGCATTTCCAGCGGTTCGTCATCGGCGTCATCCTGCTCAACGCGGTCACCCTCGGCCTCGAGACCTTCCCGGCCGTCGTCGAGCGCCACGGCGCCCTGCTCACCGTGATCGACCACATCGCGCTCTACATCTTCACCGCCGAGCTGATCGCCAAGCTCTACGTCGAGCGCACCGCCTTCGTCCGCGACCCCTGGAACATCTTCGACACCCTCATCATCGGCGTGGCCTTCGCCTCCACGACCGGCGGCCTGTCGGTGCTGCGCGCGCTGCGCATCCTGCGGGTGCTGCGACTGCTGTCGGTCGTGCCGAGCCTGCGCCGCGTGGTCTCGGCGCTGCTGCGCGCGATGCCGGGGATGAGCTCGATCGTGGTGCTGCTCTCGCTCGTCCTGTACGTGGCCGCCGTCATGGCCACCAAGCTCTACGGGCAGACCGCGCCCGACCGCTTCGGCAGCCTGCCGACCTCGCTGTTCACCCTCTACCAGACGATGACGGGCGACGACTGGGGCAACATCGCCCGCGAGGTCATGAGCCGGCACCCCACGGCCTGGATCTTCTTCACCATCTTCATCCTCGTGTGCACCTTCGTGGTGCTGAACCTCTTCCTCGCGGTGGTGGTGAGCGCGATGGACGAGGAGAACGCCGAGGAGCGGGCCGCGCTGGAGGACACCACGGCGCACACCCAGCAGATCCTCGACGAGCTGGCCGAGCTGCGCAAGGAGATCGCCGAGCTGCGCGGGGTGCGCAGCGGCTGAGCCCCCGGCGGCACGAAAGGCGACATGAAAAGAGCGCCACGTCCGGCCACGTGGCGCTCTGCCGCTCCCGCCGCGCCTAACGGGAGTAGAACTCCACCACGAGCTGCTCGTCCACGGGAACGACGATCTGCTCGCGCTCGGGCCGGCTCACCAGCGTGAAGCGCAGCTCCTTCAGGTCGACCGACAGGTACGGCGCGATGCGCTCGTCGGCGTGCACGCCCTCGGCGGCCGCCACGAAGGGCTGCATCCCGCGGGACCGCTCCCGGACCGTGATGACCTGTCCTGGCTTGACCAGGTAGCTGGGGATGTCCACCTTGCGGCCGTCCACGGCGATGTGCCCGTGGGTGATGTACTGCCTGGCCGCGTAGATCGACGGGGCCAGCCCGGAGCGCAGCACGAGGGAGGCCAGGCGGCTCTCCAGCAGCGTGACCAGCTCGGCGCCGGAGGCGCCCGGCTTGCGCACGGCGAGGTCCCAGTAGCGGCGGAGCTGCCGCTCCGACACGTCGTAGTACCAGCGCAGCTTCTGCTTCTCCATCAGCCGCAGCCCGTAGTCGCCGGTGGTGCGGCGGTTGGTCTTGCGGCCGTGCTCGCCCGGCGGGTAGGGGCGCTGTTCGAAGTAGCGGACGGCTTTCCTGGTCAGCGGGACGCCCGCGCGACGCGACAGTCGCACCTTGGGGCCGGTGTAGCGCACGTTCACCTCAATGTGATTAGGTAATCCTTACTTAGGCAAGGCTAACCTACACCATTGTTTGCTCAAGGAGTCGCCATGTTGCCGATCCCCGAGCGGGTCCGCACCCTCGCCGCGACCGCCGGCGTCGCCAAGCTCTCCGTGGACGGCGCCCCCTCGCCCGCGCGCGGCGGGGTGGACGAGCGCGGGCGGCCCATCCTGCTCGTCCTGCCCGGCGAGTCGCTGCACGGCCTGCGCGAGGACGCCGTCGTGGCGGTGAACCTCACGTCGATGCGGCAACTGGGCACGGTCACCCACCCGCGCGGGCTGATCGAGGTGCAGGGCTGGGCGGAGGCCGTACCGGAGGCCGAGGCGCGCGCCGCGGCCGTGGCGGTGGCCGCGCACACCGCGGACGAGAGCCTGTTCGACGCGCTGGAGCGGTTCGGGCAGCGGGACGCGCCGCGGCTGCTGCGGCTGGACGTCGGCCAGGTCGTCTACCTGACCGGGCAGGAGTCCGGGCTGCTGGACGCCGACGACTACCTGGGGGCGGCGCCCGACCCGCTGACCGAGACGGCGGAGCGGGTGCTCGCGCACGTCAACGCCTCGCACCGGCCGCAGCTCACGGCGGGCGTGACCAGGCAGCTCGGCGAGCCGGCCGGGGAGGTGTGGCTGTGGGAGCTGGACCGGTTCGGGGCGACCGTACGGGTGGACGAGTCACTCGTGCGCTTCCAGTGGCCGACGCCCGCCGGCACCGACCTGTGCCTGGAGACGGCGCTGCGCGGGCTGTTGTGCTCGTGCTGACAGATCATTGTTTCGCTGGTCAGCGGCAGAGTTGATCACGATTAACTGTGAATTATTCGGACAAACCTTTACATCGGTCATAGGAGTGCGCTCTCCTCTCTACCATTTGACCCGTGAGTGGAACGGATCGGACGCCGAGCACAGCGGTGTTCGTCGATCAGAGCGGCCGGCGCAGGCGGGTGCTGATGGTCGCCGGGATCCTGCTCGGCACGTTGATGCTGGCCACGGCCGCGATCCTGATCGGCGGCGCGTTCAGCACGACCAGGCTCGACGCCGTGGACTGGCCGGGCGACGGCGGCCCTGAGACGTCCGCGCCCGCCACCGCAGAGTCGCGGCCGTCCGAGTCGCCGACCCCGCGGCCCAGCCGGTCGGTCGCTCCCCCGGCGAGCACCGAGGTCACCTCGACGCCCACCCGCAGCAGGACCGTGCTCCGCACTCCCGAGCGGAGCACCGAACCCACCGCCCGGCCGGGCACGACCGCCTCCGCCACCCCCAGCGCCACGCGGGCCCCCTCCTCCTCCGCGTCCCCGACGCCGGACGCGCCCACGACCGGGCCGACGGGCGGCGCCGGGCACACGCCGCCGGGCCACACCAAGGAGCCCCCGGGCCTGGCCCCGAACAAGACGCAGGGCCCCAAGACGTGACCCAGGCCGACACCCACGTCTGGCCCGTCGAACCCGCCTCCCCCGCGACCCACCGTCCCCGGCAGGCCGACCCGCGCGGTCACTGGTTCCTGATGGTCGTCGCGGTGCTGCTGATGTCGGTCGCGCTCGTGCTGCACGGGTACGCGACCAACGAGGTCGGCGAGACCCGCGCCCCGAGCGCCGCGTCCCCGGCCCCGGAGCGCGTGCGCGAGGGCGGCCCCGTGGTGAACACGACCGGTCAGGGGCCCGCCAGCCTGCGCCTGCCCGCGCGTACCGTGGCGCTCACGTTCGACGACGGGCCCGACCCGGTGTGGACGCCGCGCCTGCTCGACGTGCTGAAGCGGCACGGCGCCAAGGCGACGTTCTTCGCCGTGGGCGCCCGCGTCGCCGAGAACCCCGCCCTGGCCAGGCGGATCGTGGACGAGGGCCACGAGCTGGGCAACCACACCTACGCGCACGCCGACATCTCGGGCGTCCCGGCCTGGCGGCTCAGGCTGGAGGCGTCGCTCACGCAGAAGGCCATCGCGGGGGCGACCGGGGTGCACACCCGCCTGCTGCGGCCCCCGTACTCCTCCACGCCCGACTCCGTCACCGCCCCGCAGTGGCAGGCGATGCGCGAGCTGGGGCGCGAGGGGTACCTCGTGGCGCTGACCGACCTGGACACCAAGGACTGGAGCCGGCCCGGCACCGACGAGATCGTCCGGGCCGGCACGCCCGCCCGCGGACGCGGCGCGGTCGTCATGCTGCACGACTCCGGCGGCGACCGGAGCCAGACGGTCGAGGCCGTGGACCGGCTGCTCACGCGGCTGGGCGAGCGGGGGTACCGGGCCACGACGCTGACCGAGGGGCTCGGGCTGAGCTCGGCGTACGTGCCGGCCGGCAGCGCGGACGTCCTCATCGGCCAGGGGCTGAGCCTGGCGCAACGGGGCTCGGCGGCCTTCGTGGAGACGCTGGCGTGGGTGCTGGCCGGGGCGGGCGTGCTCACGCTGGCCCGGCTGCTGTTCTTCCTGGTCCTGGCGTGGGTGCACGTGCGGCGCGTGCGCGGCGGGAAGAGGCGGGCCGGGCGGGCGGCGCCGTGGCCGTCGCCGCCGCCGGTCAGCGTGATCGTCCCGGCGTACAACGAGACGGCGGGGATCGAGGCGACGGTGCTGTCGCTGGTCACCACCGGCTATCGGGGCGAGGTGGAGGTGATCGTCGTGGACGACGGGTCCACCGACGACACCGCCGCCAAGGCCGCCGCGCTCGGGCTGCCCGGCGTACGGGTGATCAGGCAGCGCAACGGCGGCAAGCCGTCGGCGCTCAACACCGGCATCGCGTACGCGGCCCACGACATCCTGATCATGGTGGACGGCGACACCGTGTTCCAGCCGGACACGATCGGCCACCTGGTGGCGCCGCTCAGCGACCCGGGAGTGGGCGCCGTCAGCGGCAACACCAAGGTCGGCAACCGGCGCGGCATGCTCGGCCGCTGGCAGCACATCGAGTACGTGATCGGCTTCAACCTGGACCGCCGCGCGTTCGACCTGCTCGGCTGCATGCCCACCGTGCCCGGGGCGATCGGCGCCTTCCGCCGGGCCGCCCTGGACTCCGCCGGCGGGCTCAGCGTGGACACGCTGGCCGAGGACACCGACCTGACGATGGCCATCTGCCGCAACGGCTGGCGGGTGGTCTACGAGGAGAAGGCGCTGGCCTGGACGGAGGCGCCGACCTCGCTGCGGCAGCTCTGGCGGCAGCGCTACCGGTGGTGTTACGGGACCCTGCAGGCCATGTGGAAGCACCGGCGGGCGGTGACCGAGCGGGGGACGTTCGGGCGGCGCGGGCTCGGCTATCTGGCGCTGTTCCAGGTGGTGCTGCCGCTGTTCGCGCCGGTGGTGGACGTGATGGCCGTCTACAGCGTGCTGATGGGCGATCCGCTGCCGGTGGTGGCGGTGTGGGCCGGGTTCGTGGCCGTACAGGCGCTGACGGGCTGGTACGCGCTGCGGCTCGACCGGGAGCGGGCCAGGGTGCTCTGGGTGCTGCCGCTGCAGCAGTTCGTGTACCGGCAGCTCATGTACCTGGTGGTCATTCAGTCGCTGGCCACGGCGCTGCTCGGGGTGCGGCTGCCCTGGCAGACGATCCGCCGCGAAGGCACCTTCGCCTCTCCTTCCTCCTCCTGATCCCCCGGTCCGGGGTGTCCAGGGGAAGGATCTTGCCTTCATTGTGGAATGAAGCGTTCCGTTCTGTTATTGTTGGAACAGAACAAGCCGTTCCGCATCTGGAGGTCCACGATGACCGCACTGGACACCCGCCCGGCACAATCACCCACGGACTCCACGCCCGCCTCCCCGGACCCCGTCGGGACCGCAGGGGCCGCCACGCTGCAACCCCCGGCCGCCTCGGAGGCGGCGCCTTACCGGTGGCGGTGGCCGGCGCTCGCCGTGATCCTCGCCGGTTCCGTGATGGAGCTGCTCGACGCCACCGTCACCAACATCGCGGGCCCGACCATGCGGGCGGACCTCGGCGGCGGCACCTCGCTGATCCAGTGGCTGGGGGCGGCGTACATCCTGGCCATGACCGCCGGCCTGCTGACCGGCGGGCGGCTCGGCGACATCGTGGGCCGCAGGCGCATGTTCCTCATCGGCGTGGCCGGGTTCACGGTGGGCTCGCTGCTGTGCGCCCTGGCCTTCTCCCCGGAGACGATCATCGCGGCCAGGATCGTGCAGGGGCTGTTCGGGGCGGCCATGATCCCGCAGGGCATGGGGCTGATGAAGGAGATGTTCCCGCCCAGGGAGCTGGCGACCGCGATGGGGCTGTTCGGGCCGGTCATGGGGCTGTCGGCGGTGGGCGGGCCCATCCTGGCGGGCGCGCTGACCGCCGTCGACTGGCGGCTGATCTTCCTGATCAACCTGCCCATCGGGGCCGGTGCCGCGCTGGCCGCCCTGCGTTTCCTGCCCGCCTCCCGCCCCCGCAAGGGCACCCGGCTCGACCTGCCCGGCGCGGTCCTGGCCTCGGCCGGCGTGGTGCTGCTGGTCTTCCCGCTGGTGCAGGGGCGGGAGCACGGCTGGCCCGCCTGGTCGTTCGCGATGGTGGCCGCCTCCGTCGCGGTGTTCGCGCTCTTCGCCGCCCACCAGAGGAGGAAGGCCGCGCGGGGCGGCGACCCGCTGGTGGCGCCGAGCCTGTTCGGCAAGCCCGCGTTCGTGTCCGGCATGGTGACGGGGGCGATCTACTTCGCCGCCTTCGCCGGGTTCCTCCTGATCGTCGGCCTCTACACCCAGCTCGGGCTGCACTACTCCCCGCTCAAGGCGGCACTGACCGGCGTACCGTCCTCGCTCGGCATGATCGCGGGCATGGGCGTCGCGCAGGCCGCCCGGAGGCACGGGCGCAAGGTGCTGCTGGCGGGGGCGCTCGTCATGGGGCTCGGGGTGCTCGCCATGATCGTCGTCTCCGGGCCCGGCGTCTCGCCGTGGCAGCTCGCTCCGGCGCTCGCCGTCGCGGGGCTGGGCAGCGGGCTGATCATGACGCCGTACTTCGGGATCGTGATGGCCGCCGTCGACCCCTCGGAGACCGGCTCCGCCTCCGGCACTCTGTCAGCGCTGCAGCAGGTGGGCGGGGCGCTGGGGCTGGCACTGCTGGGGACCGTGTACTTCGGGACGGGGAGCGTGCAGGTCGCGTTGGGGGTGGCGGCGGGGATGATCGCCGCGACGTTCGTGGCGGGTCTGATGCTCCCCCGCCAGACCCGCGACGAGACGCCTCCCCACCCCACCCACTGACTTCGCTCGCCCCGGAGTGGGCGGGTGGTGGGCGGATGTGGGCGAGCGGTGGGCGAGCGGCGGGCGGACGTCGGCGGGCGGACGTCGGCGGGCGGACGTCGGCGGGCGGACGTCGGCGGGCGGACGTCGGCGGGCGGACGTCGGTGGGCGGACGTGGGTGGGTGGGTGTGGGGAGGTTATGGGTGGGCGTCTTGGGAGGGGTGGGTGCGGGACTGCTCCATTCCGCTCAGCAAGTAGCCCAGGCCCTCGTCGAACGTGGCGTCCCAGTCCAGGTCCAGGCCGTGTTCGGCGAGGGCCGGGTAGCGGTCGGCACGGTCGCGGAGGAATCCGTCGGTGTCCGTGCCGTTCCGGCCCTCCCAGGTCACCTGCATGATGACCGAACCCATGACGTAGTTGGACAGGCTGTACGCCGCCGCGTTCGGTGCGGTGAAGCCGGCGGCGGTGAGGGTCTCGTAGAGGAACTCCGTGCGCTCCAGCGCGTTCGGGCCCATGAGGGGCCGGTCGAGGATGGTGGCCGACCACGGGTGGCGGAGCAGGGCCGCACGCCAGCCGCGCATCAATCCGCGCACCCGCGCCTGCCAGTCATCCCCGGAAGCCGTGCCAGGCAGGCCGCCCCCTCCCCGCTCGACATCCCCGGCAGCAGTGCCGGACAGGCCGCCCCCTCCCCGCTCGACATCCCGGGAAGCGGTGTCCGCCGAGCCCGCCTCTCCCCGGCCGTGGCCTGCAGGAGGGGGCGCCGGCAGGCGGACCTCGCGGAAGATGGCGTCCAGGGTCAGGTCCAGGACGTCGTCCTTGGTCTTGACGTGCCAGTAGAGGGTGGTCGAGCCGGTGTTCAGGCGTTCGGCGAGGCGGCGCATGGTCAGGCGGCCGACCCCCTCCTCGTCCAGCAGCGCCATCGCCTCTTCCACGATCCGGTCCAGCGTCAGGGTCTGCCGGGGCGTCCTGCGGGGGCGCGACCACACGTTGTCCATCCGGAGATAATACGTTGTACGAGGGATCGATGGTCTAGTGGGTGGAACGTTGGTCCGGAGGAGGGTGGTCATGGGGCACATCGACGTGAGCGAGGTGACGTACCTGCTGCCCGACGGGCGGCCGTTGCTGCTGGAGGTGTCGTTCAAGGTGGGTGACGGCGCCAAGGCGGCGCTGGTCGGGCCCAACGGGGCCGGCAAGAGCACGTTGCTGCGGCTGATCGCCGGGGAGGTGGCCCCCGTGGCAGGCAGAGTCGTGGCGAGCGGGGGGGTCGGGGTCATGCGGCAGTTCCTGGGCGCCGGGACCGTGCGCGATCTGCTGCTCAACGTGGCGCCCCGGCGGATCCAGGAGGCGTGGGCGGCGCTCGAAGGCGCCGAGGCGGCCATTTCGGCGCGCGACGACGAGGAGCACCAGCTCGGCTACGCGCAGGCCATCGCCGACTACGCCGACGCCGGCGGTTACGAGCTCGAAGTGGTGTGGGACGTGTGCGCCACCGAGGCGATGGGGGTGCCGTACGAGGAGATCAGGGATCGGAGCCTGACCACGCTGTCCGGCGGCGAGCAGAAGCGGCTCATGCTGGAGGCGCTGCTGCGCGGGCCCGACGAGGTGCTGCTCCTCGACGAACCCGACAATTATCTGGACGTACGGGGCAAGCAATGGCTGGAGCGGGCGATCCAGGCGTCGGGGAAGACCGTGCTGCTCGTCTCGCACGACCGGCGGCTGCTGGCCGAGGCCGCCGACCGGATCGTCACCGTCGAGGCGCGCGGGGTGTGGGTGCACGGCGGCGGGTTCGCGAGCTACGCCGAGGCCCGCAGGCAGCGCAAGGAGCGGCTGGAGGAGCGGCGGCAGCGGTGGGAGGACGAGCGGGGGCGGTTGCGGCGCCTGGTGCACACGCTGCGGCAGCGCTCGGCCAACAACGACGCGCTGGCGGGGGCGTACCAGTCGGCGGTGACGCGGCTGGAGCGGTTCGAGCGGGCGGGGCCGCCGGAGCGCGCGCCCAAGGAGCAGAACGTACGGATGCGGTTGCGCGGCGGCCGCACCGGCAAGCGCGCGGTCGTCTGTGAGGAGCTGGAGCTGAGCGGTCTGCTGCGGCCGTTCGCCACCGAGATCTGGTACGGCGAGCGCGTCGGCGTGCTCGGCATGAACGGCACCGGCAAGTCCCACTTCCTTCGCCTGCTGGCGGGCGAGCCGATCGCGCACAGCGGCGTCGCGCGGCTGGGCGCCAGGGTGTCCCCCGGCCACTTCGCCCAGACCCACCTGCGGCCCGACCTGCACGGGCGGCCCGCGGCCGAGGTGGTGATGCGCGAGCACGCGATGACCCGCAACGAGGCGATGGCGGCGCTGGCCCGGTACGAGCTGGCGCCGGCGGGCGGGCAGCCGTTCGAGACCCTGTCGGGCGGGCAGCAGGCCAGGCTGCAGATCCTGCTGCTGGAGCTGTCGGGCGCGACGCTGCTGCTGCTCGACGAGCCGACCGACAACCTCGACCTGGCCAGCGCGGAGGCGTTGCAGCGGGGGCTGGGCGGGTTCGAGGGGACGGTGCTGGCCGTGACGCACGACCGGTGGTTCGCCGACGACCTCGACCGGTATCTGATCTTCGGGGCGGACGGCCTCGTGCGGGAGACCGACGAGCCTCGCTGGGATCTCTGAGGCCGGCGCGCGGCAACCAGTGGCCGGGGTCGCACCGACGCTACGCCGGGGCGGGGTCGGGGTCGAGGTCGCTACGCCGGGATCGGGGTCGCGCGGTCGCTACGCCGGGGTCGGGGTCGCGCGGTCGCGGCGCAGTGTCGTGAGGGTCATGGTCTCGTCCACGGCCTCCGGCGACAGTACGTGGTCCAGCACCATCACCGCGCAGCCGCTGATGCCCGCGCCCGCTCCCAGCCGGCTCGGCTCGATGCGCAGCCGCCTGGTCGCCAGGGCCGTGGAGCGGCGGTAGACGACCTCCCGGATGCTCGACACCAGTGGCCCGAACGCCTCCGCCACGTCCCCGCCGAGCACGACCACCGACGGGTTGAGGATGTTGACCGCCCCGGCCAGCACCTCGCCGATCCGGCGGCCGGCCTCGCGGACGGTGGCCATCGTCTCGGCGTCGCCCGCGCGCACCAGCGTCGTCACGTCCGAGATCGTCTTGACGTCCTTGCCGCGCCCGCGCAGCTCCCGCAGCAGGGCGGTGCCGCTGGCCACGGAGTCGACGCAGTCGTAGTTGCCGCAGCGGCACAGCACGCCGCCGCCGTCGAGCACGGGGATGTGCCCGATCTCGCCCGCCGCGCCGAGCGCCCCGCGCAGGATGCCGCCGCCCGCGATCACGCCCGCGCCGATGCGCGTGGAGATCTTCACGAACATCAGGTCGTCCAGCTCGGGGTAGGTGCCGCGGTGCTCGCCGATGGCCAGCACGTTCACGTCGTTGTCCACGAGCACGGGCACGGGGAAGCGCTCGCGGATGATCGGCGGGATCACCACGCCGGTCCAGGAGGCCATGACGCGGGCGCTCTCCGTACGGCCCTGCGCGAACTCGACCGTGGCCGGCACGCCCATGCCGACGCCCCTGATCATCGCGCGCGGCCGGTCGCCGAGCAGTTCGTCCCAGGTGTCCATGAGCAGCGGCAGCACGATGTCGGGCCCCTGCTCCACGTCCATGGTGAACTCGCGCCCGGCCAGCTCCTGCCCGGCCAAATCGCACACGGCCACGCGGGTGCGGCTGGCGCCGAGCGCCGCCACCAGGACCACGCCGCCCGCGGCGTTGAACTCCAGCCGGACCGGCGGCCGCCCGCCCGTGGACGGGGCGTCGTCGCGCTCCACGACCAGGCCGCGTTCCAGCAGCTCACCGACGCGCAGCTGCACCGCGGGGCGCGACAGGCCGGTCACCCGGCCGAGGTCGGCCCGCGTCACGGCCTCACCGGTGCGGATGAGGCGGAGCACCTCACCACTTGTGGCAAGGGTCGCGGCGGTACGTCGTGGCATCGGCTAAGTGAACCACATGGGGTTGTGTCATGAAAAGTCAGAACTTTTTTATCTCAAATACCAAAACTCCGCTTGTGTGTGACCCAAACTCTCGTTAGTGTCCGTTCTGTCCCTGCTTGGTAGATCATCGGAGCCCCTTACCGTGTCCACCCACCCGGCAACCAGCCCTGCCCACATCGCCGACCTCGTCGTCTTCGGCGGAACCGGCGACCTCGCCATGCGCAAGCTGCTCCCGGCGCTGTACCACTGCGACAGGGACGGCCGGCTCGCCCCGGAGACCCGCATCATCGCCATGTCCAGGGGTGGACTGACCGACGCAGACTTCCGCGGCAAGGTGGACGCCGAGGTACGCGACCAGGTGCCCGTCGACGATCCCGCCATGTGGCAGCGCTTCCTGGGCCGCCTGCACCACGTGTCGGTGGACGTCGGGGGCCAGAACAGGTCCGGGTGGAGCGCGCTGACCAGGCTCCTCGCCGGATACGAGCAGCGCGACCGGGTCTTCTACCTGGCCAGCCCGCCCAGGACGTTCGGCCCCTTCTGCCGCGAGCTGGAGGAGGTCGGCCTCGTCACCCCGCGCTCCCGCGTGGTGCTGGAGAAGCCGCTCGGCCACGACCTGCCGAGCGCGCAGCGCATCAACGACGAGGTCGGTGCCATCTTCGACGAGCGCCAGATCTTCCGCATCGATCACTACCTGGGCAAGGAGACCGTCCAGAACCTCCTGGTGCTGCGCTTCGCCAACGCCTTCCTGGAGCCGGTCTGGAACTCCCTGTGGATCGACCACGTCCAGATCACCGCCGCCGAGACCGTCGGCACGCCCGGCCGGCGCGGCTACTACGACCACGCGGGCGCGCTGCGCGACATGGTGCAGAACCACCTGCTCCAGCTGCTCACGCTGACCGCGATGGAGCCGCCGGCCCGCAACGACCGCGAGTCGATCCGCGACGAGAAGGTCAAGGTGCTGCAGTCGCTGCGGCCGATCACCGGCGGCGAGGTGGACCGGTTCACGGTGCGCGGCCAGTACACCGAGGCCGACGGCATGCCGGGCTACCTCGACGAGCCCGCCTCCACGCCGCCGACGGAGGCGTCGGAGCGGGTGGAGACGTTCACCGCGATCCGGGCCGAGGTCAAGAACTGGCGGTGGGCGGGGGTGCCGTTCTACCTGCGTACCGGCAAGCGGATGCCGTACCGGCGCTCGGAGATCGTGGTGCAGTTCAAGGACGTGCCGCACTCCATCTTCCCCGGGGGCGCGCCCAACCGCCTGGTGCTGCGGCTGCAGCCGGAGGAGGGCATCGAGCTGCACATCATGGCCAAGGAGCCGGGCGCGGGCGAGGTGACGCTGAAGCCGGTGCCGATGTCGCTCAGCTTCGGCAAGACGTTCACCACCCGGGTGCCGGAGGCGTACGAGCGGCTGCTGACCGACGTGCTGGCCGGTAACCCGACGTTGTTCATGCGGCGTGACGAGGTGGAGGCGGCCTGGCGCTGGATCGACCCGATCCTCGACGCCTGGAAGGCCGACCCCGCCCTGCCCGAGCCCTACCCCGCCGGTACGACCGGCCCCGCCGGAGCCCACGAACTGCTCGGCCGCAGCGGTCGCGCTTGGCACGAGGAGGAACTGTGAACCGCATCATCCAGGACATCACCGACCGCATCGCCGAGCGCAGCTCCGCCAGCCGGAGCGCGTACCTGGAGCGGATCCGCCAGGACGGCGAGGCCGCCAGGGCGAAGGGCCCGGCGCGGGCGCACCTCGGGTGCGCGAACCTGGCGCACGGCTTCGCGGGCGCCCCGGCCGAGGACAAGCCGGTCCTGCGCGCCGCGGCCAAGCCCGGCGTGGCCATCGTGACCAGCTACAACGACATGCTGTCCGCGCACCAGCCGTACGAGACGTACCCGCCGGAGCTGAAGGCGGCCGTGCGCGCGGCGGGCGGCGTGGCGCAGGTGGCAGGCGGCGTGCCGGCGATGTGCGACGGCATCACGCAGGGACGGGCCGGCATGGAGCTGTCCCTCTACAGCCGCGACGTGATCGCCATGGCGACCGCTATCGCGCTGTCGCACGACATGTTCGACGCCACGCTGCTGCTGGGCGTGTGCGACAAGATCGTGCCCGGCCTGTTCATCGGGGCGCTGCACTTCGGGCACCTGCCCGCGCTGTTCGTGCCCGCCGGCCCCATGGCCTCCGGCCTGCCGAACAAGGTCAAGGCCCGCACCCGGCAGCTCTTCGCCGAGGGCAAGGTCGGCAGGGACGAGCTGCTCGACGCCGAGGCGAAGTCGTACCACTCCCCCGGCACCTGCACCTTCTACGGCACCGCGAACTCCAACCAGGCGCTGATGGAGGTCATGGGCCTGCACCTGCCGGGCTCGACGTTCGTCAACCCGCACACCGAGCTGCGCCACGCCCTCACCCGGGCCGCCGGTCGGCGCGCGGTGGAGATCACCGCGCACGGCTCGGAGTACACGCCGATCGGCGAGCTGGTCGACGAGAAGTCCATCGTGAACGCCTGCGTCGCCCTGCTGGCCACCGGCGGCTCCACGAACCACACCCTGCACCTGGTGGCCATGGCCGCGGCCGCGGGCATCGTGCTGACCTGGGACGACCTGGCGCAGCTGTCGCAGGTCGTGCCCTCGCTCACCAAGATCTACCCGAACGGCCAGGCGGACGTGAACCACTTCCGCGACGCCGGCGGCATGCAGGTGCTCATCGGCGACCTGCTCGACGAGGGGCTGCTGCACGGCGACGTGCTCACCGTGGCCGGCCCCGGCCTCGACCGCTACCGGGAGGCGCCGGAGCTGGTGGACGGCGAGCTGGTCTGGTCGCCGGTGACCGGGGGCAGCAAGGACCTCGACGTGCTGCGGCCGGTCGCGAGGCCGTTCTCGGCGGACGGCGGCATCCACATGGTGGAGGGCAACCTCGGCCGCGCCGTCAGCAAGGTCTCCGCGGTCAAGCCCGAGCACCTGGTCATCGAGGCGCCGGCCAAGGTCTTCCACGACCAGCTCGACCTGATGAAGGCGTTCGAGGCGGGCGAGCTGGACGGGCAGGACTTCGTGGCCGTCATCCGCTACCAGGGCCCGAGCGCGAACGGCATGCCCGAGCTGCACAAGCTCACCTCGCCGCTGGCCGTGCTGCTCGACCGGGGGCAGCGGGTGGCGATCGTCACCGACGGCCGCATGTCGGGCGCGTCCGGCAAGGTGCCCGCGGCCATCCACCTGTCGCCCGAGGCCGCCGACGGCGGGCCGATCGCGCTCGTGCGCGACGGCGACGTGATCAGGCTGGACTCGGCGGACGGCACGCTGGAACTGCTGGTGCCGGCCGAGGAGCTGGCCCGGCGCGTGCCCGAGGGCCGCCCGCTGAGCGACGCGCAGTGGGTCGGCACGGGCCGCGAGCTGTTCGCCGCCTTCCGCCGGATGGCCGGGCACGCCGAGCAGGGCGCCGGCATCTTCGGGGTGAGCGGCGCCGAGTCGCCGCACCACGGCCCCGGTCTGGGCTTCCCGGCCGAGGCCGGCTCCTCCCACCTGGAGACGGGCGCGCCGGTAGGTGCGCGCCCCGCCGGGCTGATGCGGTGACCCTCGTGTGCGGTCGTGGCATTCTTCGGTGTACGGCGAGCGATCTTGATGCCGCCCTGAACGCCGGAGGTATGTGTGAGTGCCTTTGACCTTCCCTGGCTCGTCGCCGACATCGGGGGGACCAACGCCAGGTTCGGCCTGGTCACCTCGCCCGGAGCGCGCCCGTCGAACGTCGCGGTCCTGGCCGGTGCCGACTACGACACCCTCCCCGAAGCCGTAGCCGCCTATCTCGCGGAACACGCGGGCGGAGTGCGACCGGGGGCGGCGTGCCTGGCCCTGGCGGGACCGATCGACGGCGACCGCTACCGGCTCACGAACTCGAAGTGGGCCGGCTCCGTACGCGACCTCGACGTGCCGTACGCCCGGCTGCTCAACGACTTCGAGGCGCTGGCCGTGTCGCTGCCGCACCTGGCGGGCGACGAGCTGGTGTCCCTGGGCGGGCCCGAGCCGGCTCACGGGGTCAAGGCGGTGCTGGGCCCGGGGACCGGGCTCGGCGTGGGCGGGCTGGTGCCGACCGAGCACGGCTGGACGGCGGTCCCCGGCGAGGGCGGGCACGTCACGGTGCCGGTGGTGGAGCAGCGGGAGTTCGAGATCGTCCGCGCGCTGGAGACGATGGGAATGCCGCACGTGGTGGCCGAGCACGTGCTGTCCGGGCCCGGGCTGGTGCGGCTGTACCGGGCGCTGGCCCTGGTCAACGGCGTCAGCGCGCCGGACCTGACGTCCTCGGACATCGTGGCGCGGCAGGACGACTCGCTGTGCGCCGAGACGATCGAGGTGTTCTGCGAGATGCTGGGCAGCTTCGCCGGGAACGTGGCGCTGACGCTCGGGGCCCGGGGTGGGGTCTACCTGGCCGGCGGAGTGCTGCCACGTATCGTGGAACGCGTGCGTACCAGTGGCTTCCGTACGCGGTTCGAGGCCAATCCCGACATGGCCGCCTACCTGGCGGGCATCGGGACCGTGCTGATCGTCGCATCCCAGCCGGGGATGACGGGCGCGGCCGCCTGGCTGAGCCAGCGTGCCCGCAGGGAGTTCGTGAGCTGAGAGCGGCACCAGCCGTTCCCGGCATTGGACGGCCGTCGACCGGCCGATGAGGAGAAGGAATCCATGAGCCTGCTCGATCTCGCCCCAGTGATCCCCGTCGTGGTGATCGAGGACGTCGAGACCGCCGTCCCGCTGGCCCGGGCGCTGGTCGCCGGTGGCCTGCCGGTCATCGAGGTGACCCTGCGCACGCCCGCCGCGCGCGAGGCCATCGCCAGGATCGCCGACGAGGTGCCCGAGGCGACCGTGGGCGCGGGGACGATCCGGACGACCGACGACATCGCGGCGTCCGTGGCGGCGGGGGCGAAGTTCCTGGTCTCGCCCGGCACGACCCTGTCGCTGGTGGAGGCGATGGACTCGAGCGGCGTCCCGTACCTGCCGGGTGCGGCCACCGTGTCCGAGGCGATGGCGCTGGTCGAGCGGGGGATCAAGGAGCTGAAGTTCTTCCCGGCCGAGGCCGCGGGCGGCGTCCCCTACCTGAAGGCGATGGGCGGGCCGCTCCCGGACGTACGCTTCTGCCCGACCGGCGGCATCCGGGTGAACACCGCCCCCGACTACCTCGCGCTGCCGAACGTGGGCTGCGTCGGCGGCACCTGGCTGACCCCCTCCGACGCGCTGGCGGCCGGCGACTGGGGACGCGTGGAGAAGCTGGCCTCGGAGGCGGCGGCCCTCAGGTAACTCGCGTTCCGGGTGACCCGGCCGCTTGATCGTGGAAGGTGTTCGTGTTCCGCGCATGGGAGCAGCTCGGACGCCGTTCAGGCGCTCCTGGGTCTTCGAGATGGACGCTCTTCGCTCCGGGGAAGGTCCGGTCATCGAGCCGAGGATTCATGACGGAGCTCCCGATCCGGCGAAGCCGCGTTCCTACGGCCGCATGATCTACTGGGCCAAATACTGAGCCGAGCCCGGGCAGGCGGCTCCGGCGCGGTTCATCAGCTCCAGATCGACACGTGCACCGGCGGGCGGAAGCGGCTGCGGGGGATGCCGTCGTCCGGGGTACGCATGATCTGCGTGGCCGCCGGGGTCGTCAGGAAGTCCAGGAACGTGCCGGCGGCGGCCGGGCGGCTGGTGGGTTCCAGGGTGGTGGCGTACCAGTAGGCGGGCAGCGGGGTGGCCGGGGTGTCGATGGGCACGAGCTCGCCCCTGCGGACCTGGGAGGCCACCAGGTGGGCGGTGGCGGGCGCGACCCCGGCGCCCTCGGCCGCCGCCTTCCAGGCCGCCGTCTGGTTCGCGAAGACGCGCACCTGCGACTCCGGCACCCGTAACAACCGCAGCAGGCGGCTGGTGTCGCTGGCCGGGTCGGTGCCGGACGGGCCGACCAGCCAGTGGTCCCGGCGGCCGCGCGGCGCCCCGACCACGATGAGGCGGCAGCGCAGGACGGGCCGGCTGACCAGGCCCTCCCCCGGCGCCTGGGCGCCCAGCGCGACGTCGGCCAGGCGGCTGGTCAGCAGCAGCGGCACCTCCGTCGTGGCCGCCACGCCGGTCGTCGCGTCCACCGACTTGCGCTGGGTGAACAGGCAGATCAGGGGCCCGGCGACGTACTCGGCCAGCCCGGCGTCCATGACCACGTGCAGGCGCGCCACGTGGCCGGACTGCACGGCGGCGACCGCCTCCGCGCCGAGGGCGACCATCTGGGAGGCGATGCCGAGCAGCCGCCGGCCACCCTCCGTGAGCACCATCCGGTCGCCGGAGCGGGTCACCAGCGGGTCGCCGAGGTGCCGGCGCAGCTGCGCCAGCGACTGGGAGACGGCGGGCTCGCTGACGCCGAGCGCCCGCGCGGCGGCCTTGACGGAGCCGAGGCGGGCGACGAAAACGAACGCGCCGAGCTGGCTGAGTGTCACGCACCCTTCATAGTTCTCCGGACCCCATTAAGGAAACCCTTATTTGCGGATTGTCGCGACAAATCGGTAACAGCACTGTGCTCTCATGCAGGTTCCCGCGAGGTTCGAATACGAGAGAGCCGAGAGCGTTCCGCACGCGCTCGAGCTCCTGGAGCGGTACGGTCCCGAGGCACGGGTGGTGGCCGGCGGGCACAGCCTCATCCCCATGATGAAGCTGCGCCTGGCCCAGCCCGAGGCGCTGATCGACATCAACGGCCTGGCCCCTGAGCTGGGGCGGATCGGGGTCGAGGGCGACGAGCTGGCCATCGGGGCGCTGGTGCGGCACGCGGAGTTGCTGGAGAGCACCACCGCCACCGACATTTTCCCGATATTTCGGGATGCGGAACGCGTTATTGCCGACCCAATAGTGCGAAATCGGGGGACCGTTGGAGGTTCCTTGTGTCAAGGCGATCCTTCTGAGGATTTGTCGGCGGTGTTCTCGGCATTGCGGGCGACCGCGGTCATCCAGGGGCGTGGCGGCACTCGTACCGTTCCGGTCAGACAATTCCACGAGGGTCCTTACGAGACCGCGGTCGCGGACGGCGAGCTGCTGATCCAGCTCCGCGTGCCCGTCACGCCCGGCACGGGCAGCGCGTACGTGAAGGTCGAGCGGCGCGTCGGCGACTGGCCCGTCGCGGCGGCCGGCGCGGTCCTCAGGATAGAGGACGGCGTGATCGCGCAGGCGGGCATCGGGCTGACCGCGGTCGGGGCCGAGCACTTCTGCGCCCCGGAGGCGGAGGCGTACCTGGAGGGCCGGGCGCCGGGCGAGGAGGCGTTCGCGGAGGCGGGCCGGATCGCGGCCGCGAACTGCGAGCCGCACGCCGACCAGCGCGGCCCCGCCGACTACAAGCGACACCTGGCCGCCGAGCTGACCCGGCGCGCCCTGACCACTGCCGCGGGAAGGATCTGACATGCGGATCACGGTCTCCGTGAACGGGCAGCCGTACACCAGGGACGTCGAGCCGAGGCTGCTGCTCGTGCACTTCCTGCGCGACGAGCTGGGCCTGACCGGCACCCACTGGGGCTGCGACACCTCCAACTGCGGGGTGTGCACGGTGCAGCTCGACGGCGTGCCGGTCAAGTCGTGCACCGTGCTGGCCGTCATGGCCGACGGGCACGAGGTGACCACCGTGGAGGGCCTGGAGCGCGACGGCGAGCTGGACGCGGTGCAGAAGGGGTTCGTGGAGTGCCACGGGCTGCAGTGCGGGTTCTGCACGCCGGGCATGCTGCTGACCGCGCGCTGGCTGCTGGACCGCCACCCCGATCCCGACGAGGGCCAGATCCGCGAGGCCATCTCGGGACAGCTGTGCCGGTGCACCGGCTACGAGAACATCGTCCGCTCGATCCAGTGGGCCGCGGCTTCTGATGCCGCCGGGTCCGAGCCCGCGACCAGCGTGGAGGCCACGTCATGAGCTACGGCCGCATGCAGCGCAAGGAGGACGCCCGCTTCATCAGGGGGCGCGGCAACTACACCGACGACGTACGGCTGCCCGGCATGTTGTACGGCGCCGTCCTGCGCAGCCCGCACGCCCACGCCAGGATCGTCTCCATCGACACCAGCGCCGCCGAGGCGCACCCGAAGGTCAAGGCCGTCATCACCGGCCAGACCCTGGCGGGGCTGAACCTGGCCTGGATGCCCACCCTGTCGCAGGACACGCAGGCCGTGCTGGCCACGGACAAGGTGCGCTTCCAGGGGCAGGAGGTCGCGTTCGTGGTGGCCGAGGACGCCTACTCGGCGCGCGACGCGCTGGAGCTGATCGACGTCGAGTACGACCCCATCGACGCGGTCGTCGACGCCAGGAAGGCCCTCGACCCGGGCGCCCCGGTCATCAGGGACGACCTCGAAGGCCGTACCGACAACCACATCTTCGACTGGGAGGCCGGGGACCGGGCGCGGACGGACGCGATCTTCGAGCAGGCCGAGGTCCGGGTCGAGCAGGACCTGATCTACCCGCGCGTGCACCCGGCCCCGCTGGAGACGTGCGGCGCGGTCGCCGACTTCGACAAGGTCACCGGCAAGCTCACCGTCTGGTGCCCGACGCAGGCGCCGCACGCGCACCGCACGCTGTACGCGATGGTGGCCGGGCTGCCCGAGCACAAGATCCGGGTGATCTCGCCGGATATCGGCGGCGGCTTCGGCGGAAAGGTCGGGATTTATCCGGGATATGTCTGCGCGATCGTCGGCTCGATCGTCACCGGCAAGCCGGTCAAGTGGATGGAGGACCGCTCCGAGAACCTCATGAGCACCGCCTTCGCCCGCGACTACCACATGCGCGGCGAGGTGGCCGCGACGCGCGACGGCAAGATCCAGGCGATCAGGGTGAAGGTGCTGGCCGACCACGGGGCCTTCAACGGCACCGCGCAGCCGACCAAGTTCCCGGCCGGGTTCTTCCACGTCTTCTCCGGCTCGTACGACATCGAGGCCGCCCACTGCGAGGTCACCGGCGTCTACACGAACAAGGCCCCCGGCGGCGTCGCCTACGCCTGCTCCTTCCGCGTCACCGAGGCCGTGTACCTGGTCGAGCGCATGGTGGACGTGCTGGCCGCCGAGCTGCGCCTGGACGCGGCCGAGGTGCGCATGCGCAACCTGCTGCGCCCCGAGCAGTTCCCGTACCACTCCCCCACCGGCTGGGAGTACGACTCGGGCGACTACCCGAAGGCGCTGCGCCTGGCCATGGACATGATCGGCTACGACAAGCTGCGGGCCGAGCAGGCCGACAAGCGGGCCAGGGGCGAGCTGATGGGCATCGGCATCAGCTTCTTCACCGAGGCCGTCGGCGCGGGCCCGCGCAAGCACATGGACATCCTCGGCCTCGGCATGGCCGACGGCGCCGAGCTGCGCGTGCACCCGACGGGCAAGGCGGTGCTGCGGGTGTCGTGCCAGTCGCAGGGGCAGGGGCACGAGACCACGTTCGCGCAGATCGTCGGGCAGGAGCTGGGCATCCCGGCCGACGACGTGGAGGTGGTGCACGGCGACACCGACCAGACGCCGTTCGGCCTGGGCACGTACGGCTCCCGCTCCACCCCCGTCTCCGGCGCCGCCACGGCGCTGGTGGCCAGGAAGGTGCGCGACCGGGCCAAGATCGTGGCCGCGGCCATGCTGGAGGCGTCCCCGGACGACCTGGAGTGGGCCGACGGCAAGTGGTCGGTGGTGGGCGACCCGGGCACCGGCCGGTCGCTGGCGGAGATCGCGCTGGCCGCGCACTCCAACCTGGAGCTGCCCGAGGGCGTCGAGGGCCACCTGGACGCCGTCACCGTCTACAACCCGCCCAACCTCACCTACCCCTTCGGCGCCTACATCTGCGTCGTGGACGTCGATCCCGGCACCGGGCAGGTCAAGGTGCGCAGGTTCGTGGCCGTGGACGACTGCGGGGTGCGGATCAACCCGATGATCGTCGAGGGGCAGATCCACGGCGGGCTGGCCGACGGGGTGGGCATGGCGCTCATGCAGGTGATGGCGTTCGACGAGGACGGCAACCACCTGGGGGCCTCGTTCATGGACTACCTGCTGCCGACCGCGATGGAGTGCCCGTCGTGGGAGCTGGGCGAGACCGTGACGCCCTCGCCGACGCATCCGATCGGGGCCAAGGGCGTCGGCGAGTCGGCCACCGTCGGGTCGCCCCCGGCCGTGGTCAACGCCGTGGTGGACGCGCTCTCGACGTACGGCGTGCGGCACGCGGACATGCCGCTCACCCCGGCGAACGTGTGGCGCGTCATCAACGGCGACCCGTTCCGCACGGACCTGGCGATCCCGTGAGCGAGTTCATCGGCATGCCGGCGCCCCGCCCCCGCGGCGGGCCGTCGGCCTCGCCGGTCCCGCCGGGCCCACTGACCCCGCCGCCGGGGGCCGGCCTGGACGACCGTGCCGCGCGGCTGCGGTCGGGGCGGGAGCCGTACGTGCTGGCCACCGTCGTGCGGGCGCAGCGGCCGACCAGCGCGAAGGCGGGCGACCGCGCGCTGGTGCTGCCCGACGGGACGATCGAGGGGTTCGTCGGAGGCACCTGCGCCACCGACACCGTACGCGCGCAGGGCCTGCGCCTGATGCGCACCGGGCAGGCCACGCTGCTGCGGATCACTCCCGAGGCGGAGCAGCCGCACGAGGAGGAGGGCCTGGTCGCGGTGGGCCAGCCCTGCCTGTCGGGCGGCACGCTGGAGATCTTCCTGGAGGCCGTGCTGCCGCCCACGCTCGTCCACGTGCACGGCGACAGCCCCATCGCGCGGGCCTTCGCCGACGTCGGCAAGGCGCTCGGCTACACGGTCGAATCGGGCATGACGCCCATCGCCCCCGACACCACGGCCGTGCTGGTCGCCTCGCACGGGGTGGGCGAGGAGGCGGTCCTGGCGGAGGCGCTGGCCGAGGGCGTGCCGTACATCGGGCTGATCGCCAGCCGCAAGCGGGGCGCGGCGGTGCTGGCGCGGGTGAAGGGAGGGGAACGGGTGCATGTCCCGGCGGGTCTGGACATTGGGGCCAGAACGCCTGGTGAGGTGGCAGTTTCCGTGTACGCGGAGATCATCGCACTTCGCTGAGCCGGGGTATCAGCGGGCGGCAGCCGGGTACGCCAAGAAATGGAAAAACGCAGCCCCGGGAAGCCCCTTCCGCTACTCGGAGAGCGAAAGGGAACTTGATGCCGACGGAAACGGCCAGCCACCTACCGCACGTGCACACGGTGACGGACGAGCGCCCCGCGTCCCAGCCGGGCAGCCTGGAGAGGGGGATCGACATCCTGCTCGCGCTCAGCGCGGCCTCCCGCCCGGTCACGCTGTCGCAGCTCTGCCGGAGCACGGGCCTGCCCAAGTCCACCGCGCACCGGATCCTGGGCGTGCTCTGCTCGCGGGAGCTGGCCCGGCGGGTGGGCAACGCCTACCTGCCCGGCGAGCTGCTGGAGTCGATGGCGGGCATCACCCGCGCGCGTGTCCCCGGCACGCGGCAGTTGGTGCTCCCCTACCTGCTCTACCTGTACGAGACCACCAGGCAGACGGTGAACCTGGCCGTTCCCTCGGGCCTGGAGGCCCGCTACGTCGAGCGCCTGTACGGCCACAACCGGGTCTGCTCGCGCTCCGACAGCCTCGACCGGGCGCCGCTGCACTGCACGGCGACCGGCAAGGCGCTGCTGGCCTTCGACCCGAAGCTGCGCCAGGAGCTGCTGGCGCGCGGCTCGTTCGAGCGGATGACCCGCCGCACGATCACCACGTTGGCCGGGCTCGAACGCGAGCTGGCCCAGGTCCGCAGGCACGGCATCGCCTACTCCCAGGAGGAGTACACCGAGGGCGTGGCCTGCGTGGCCGCGCCGGTGTTCGGTCCTGGCGGGCGGATCTGCATGTCCCTCGGCGTGGCGGCGCCCGCCCATCTGGCGCCGCTGGCCAAGCTGAGCATCTCCGTACGCGGCGCCGCCCAGGCCATCTCGGCGATGCTCCTCCGCCTGTGACCCTTGTTCCGGTCACCGGAACGTCGGCAGATCTTGAGGCCGAAAGTGTTCCAGTGACCGAAACCCGTGATTGCGAACGCGGTCCCCGGGGCGATCACATCGACGCATGACCTTCCCACCCGCCCCGCGGGACCGAGCCCTGCGGGAGGCCGAACGTGCCTAGGGGTCTGCCCAGGGCCACCCTGCTGGAGAGCCTGCGCCTGGCCACCCTGGTGCCACCGGGCACCCCGCACGTGACGCACGGCCGCGACCCGCTGCGCTCCCGCGCGCTCCTGGCCGCCTTCGAGGCCCGCTACGGCGGGCGTCCCGTGCTGGTGCGCGGCCTGCGCCGCTCCGTCCTGCTCGTCCTGTCCAAGCGCGACGCCCTGCGCGTGCTGTCCGACGGCGACGCCTACGCCCCCGCGCTGGAGGAGCGCCCGTTCGGCCTGCCCACCGACGTGCTGCGCCCGCGGTTCATCGAGATCGCCGCGCAGGAGGCCAAGGAGCTGACCAGCGGCGTGGTGGACCACGCGCGGGTGAACGCCTGCTGGCAGCGGGTGGCCCGGCGCTGCGTCTACGGCGACGGCGCGGCCCGGGACGAGGAGCTCACCCGGCTGCTGGCGGGCGTCACCCGGGCCGGGCGGTGGCGGGCCCGGCGGCGCCGGGAGATCCTTTCGGGCCGCTACGACGCGCGCATCATCGACCACCTGCGCCGTGCCGAGCCCGGCAGCCTGGCCGGGCTGATCGCCGAGACGCCGGAGGCCGAGTCGCGCGGGCTCATGCAGGCGGCGTACTGGCTGATGGGGCTGGGCTCGACCGCGGCGGGGCTGACGCAGACCCTGGCGCTGCTGGCCATCCACCCGGCCCACCGCAAGGCGGCCCGCCACGACCCCGACCGCCTGCGGGCCTGCCTGCGCGAGGGGCTGCGCCTGTGGCCGCCGGTGCCCGCGCTGTCGCGGGTCACGACCGCCGAGACCGAGTGGTACGGCACCGCCCTGCCCGCCGGCACCACCGTGCTCGTGCCGATCGAGGCGCACCAGCGCAGCGCGCGCCTGCCGTACGCGAACACGTTCGCGCCCGAGATCTGGCTGGACGGCACCGCCGCGGACGAGTGGTGGGCCCGGCCGGGCTGCGACGGCGTGCACCTGACGCTCGCGGTCGGCACGGCCTTCCTCGGGGCCGTCCTGCGCACCGCCCGCCCCAAGCCGGTCGGGCGGTTGCTGTCGCCGCACCGGCCGCTGCCTCACACGATCGACCTGTCGCGGCTGCGGGTGTCGATGCGCCCCCTGCGGCGCGACCCTGCTCAGGGCTAGTGGCCAACGGGCAGGCCCTTCCTCCGTTAGAGTCTGGGGTACAAACGGGCGGAACGGTTCGGGTTGCCAGAGAACGAGCCGGCGGGAGGATCGGTTCGGGTTGAGACGCGATGACGACGGCGAGAGGACGGCGACGTTGGGGCGCTCGGCAGGCACTCCTCTGCAGCCGGAAGACCCGCCGGCGATCGGCCCCTATGAGCTGATCAGCCGTCTCGGCTCCGGCGGGATGGGCGTGGTCTACCTCGCCAAGGCCGCCGACGGCCCGCGCGTGGCGCTCAAGGCGATCCGCCGCGACTACACCGCCGACCCCGTCTACCGGGCGCGCTTCCACGAAGAGGTGTCCAACGCGCGCAAGGTGGCCTCGTTCTGCACGGCCCGCGTGCTCGACCACGGCGAGGACCGCGGCGTCCTCTACCTCGTCACCGAGTACATCGACGGCATCTCCCTCGAGGACCACCTCATCGAGCACGGCGCGCTGTCGCCGTCGGTGCTGCACGCGGCGGCCGTGGGCGTGGCCGCCGCGCTGACCGCGATCCACGCGGTGGGGCTGGTGCACCGCGACCTCAAGCCGGCCAACGTGATGCTGACGCTGGCGGGGCCGCGGGTGATCGACTTCGGGCTGGCACGCTCGACCCACGTGGACTCCCGGCACACCAACGCCGGCATGGTGATGGGCACGCCCGGCTGGATCGCTCCCGAGCAGGTCTTCGAGGGGCGCACGAGCCCGGCGGGCGACGTGTTCGCGTGGGGGTCGCTGATCGCGTACGCGGGGCTGGGCGGGCATCCGTTCGGCGAGGGCGACGCCTACGTGATGGCGGCCAGGGCCCGCAGCGCGCCGCCGGACCTGCGCGGGCTGCCCGCGCCGCTCGACCGGCTGGTCGCGGCGGCCATCCACCCCGACCCGGCGCGCCGGCCCCCGGCCAAGCAGTTGCTGCTGGAGCTCGTGGGCGCGGCCGACGAGCCGGCCGCGCAGCTCGCCGCCAGCAAGCACCTCACCAGCGCCTGGAACCCGTCGGAGTTCGGGCCGCTGATGCCGCACCCGATGCCGCCCGACCGCACCGGTCCCGTCCCCGGCCATCTCGCCCAGCCGCCCCAGTCGCCTCGGCCCCCCGAGGCCCACGGTCCGCGCCAGGCGCCACCGGCCGAGCGCACCGGCCCGACGCCCGGGTCGTCCCGCGCCCCGCAGCCGCCTCCCCCCGCCGAGCGCACGGGTCCCACGCCGGGCTCCTCCCGGGTGCCGCAGCAGCCACCGCCCGCGGAGCGCACGGGGCCGACGCCCGGGTCGTCCCACGGGCCGCGACAGCCCTCCCCCGCCGAGCGCACCGGACCGACCCCTGGCTCGTCCCGGGTGCCGCAGCAGCCACCGCTCGCCGAGCGCACGGGCCCGACACCGGGCCCTACGCCGGGCGGCTCGTCCCGCCTGCCGCAACAGCCGTCACCGGCCGAGCGCACGGGGCCCAGGCCGGGCGGCGCGCGCGTGCCGCAGGGGCCGCCGCCGGCGCGCGGGCCGTTGCCGCACCAGACCGGGCAGGTGCCGCTCCCCCACCAGACGGGCCAGGTGCCGCTGCCGCACCACGCGACCACCGGTCAGGGACGGCTGCCGGGCTACCGTCCCGCCCGGCCCAAGCGCGGCGTGTTCGCGGGCTGCCTGACCGCCCTGGTGATCGCGGTCGTGGTGATGGTGGTGCTGCTGGCCGTGCTGGCCTGGTTCTTCCGCTCGACGGCGGCCGGGGAGGACGGGCCGGTGCAGGACGGCAAGCTGCGCTTCGCCGTGACCGGCTCCGAGTGCCCCAAGCCCGCCAAGGCGGCGGCGAAGCGAACGTGCCAGGTCGGCGTGCAGGTCAGGAACGTCGGCGAGGAGGCCAGGGTGCTCGACCCGGGCCAGCAGAAGCTGATCGACGAGGACGACACGCTGCACGGCGGCACCAGGCTGCTCGACAAGGGCGGCAAGGAGATCACCCCGATCCGCATCGAGGCGGGCCAGACGTTCACCGGTGCGCTGGTGTTCGAGCTGCCGAAGAACCTCGACCCGACGGGGATCGAGGTGCACGACTCGGGGCAGAGCACCGGAGCCCGGCTCAACCTCGACTAGCGGCGGCTCCAGCACGCTCGCCCGCCACCGTTGCACCGCCGACCACCGCTGCGCCGCCTCACCGCCGCTGCGCCGCCGACCACCGGTGCACTGCGTGCCCGCAGCGGCCGGAGCCGGAAGCGGCGGCCTCGGCCCGGCCACGCCGGAAGGCCCGGACCCGGCCGGGCCTAGAAGCCGCGGGCCGGGGTGACCACGCCCTCCAGCGGAAGGCCGTCCCGGAAGCGGTGCACGTTCGCGGTGACGCGCTCGGCCAGGCCGCGCCAGTAGGCGGGACGGGGGTTCGCGCTGTGCGGCGTGATCAGCACGTTGTCCAGCTCCCACAGCGGGTGGCCGGCCGGCAGCGGCTCGGGGTCGGTGACGTCGAGCGCCGCCCCGCCGATGTCGCCCGCGCGCAGCGCCGCCACCAGGTCGCCGGTGACGACGAGGCCGCCTCTGGCCACGTTCACCAGCCACGCGTCCGTGCCCATGAGCTCGAACTCGCGCGTCCCGAACATGCCCCGCGTGCCCGGGGTGGCGGGCGCCGAGACGACCACGTAGTCGGCCCCCGGCAGCGCCTCGCGGTAGCGGGCGCGCGGGAGCACCTTCGCCGCGCCGGGCACGTCACCGCTGTCGCTGACCGCCACCACCGTGCAGCCGAACGGCTCCAGCATCCGGATCAGCGCCCGGCCGATGCCGCCGCAGCCGACGATCGCGACCGTCGAGCCGGCGAACACCCTGGAGGTGTTGGGTCCCCACGTCGTGGCCCGGGCCGCCCGGTGCAGCCCGCGGGCGGCGGCCAGCATCAGGGCCAGCGCGTGCTCGGCCACCGCAGGGCCGTAGGAGCCGGTGGCGGCGGTGAAGACGGGATGCTCGGTGATGACCCCGGCGTCGGCCCAGCGCTCGACGCCCGCGTGCGGGAGTTGCACCCAGCGGATGCCCTCGTGGAGCATCGACCGCACCTCGGCGGGGTCGTCGCTGCCGTAGTAGACGATCGCCTCGGCCTCCGCCAGCGGCACGACGCGGCCTCCCGCTTGGCGTACGGCGTCGATGAGCACGGGCACGGGTTCCGGGCCGACGTGAACGGCGACGGTCATCGGGCGGCCTCCCGGTCAGAGGATGTTGATCACGTGTGAGCATATATCGCCCAGGTTGTCCGGATGCTCCGCGCCCCTGACGCTCCGGCCAGCCGTCCGTCGTCCCTGAGCCCCCGCACGGCTTTCCCCCCGCAGTTGGCGGGCGTCCTTTTGAGAGTGGTGTGGCGTGAGGCGAAAGCTCATCGGCACTGAAGGCGTCGGACGGGGGGCGCGGGACGCGGGGGCGCACGGGCGGGGGCGCGGGGTTTCAGGTGGGGAGGGGGCAGGCGGTGCCGTCCAGGATGCGTTCGACCTCGTTGCGGGCCGCCGCCACGATGGAGCCGACCGCCTGGGCCGCCTCCGCGCCGCGGCCGGCGGCGATCGCCTCGGCCACGTCGAGGTGGCGGCGGACGGCCGGGTTGTCCAGCCGCTCGGGCAGGAGCAGCAGGTCGCGCCGGCCCACGAGGAGTTCCTCGGTCACCTCGGCGAGCTGGGCGAACATGCCGTTGCCCGAGGCGCCGAGCAGGACCCGGTGGAAGGCGGCGTCGGCGGTCACGAACGCCTCGCTGTCGCGGGCCCGCGCCGCGCCGATCAGGGCCCGCGCCTGCGCGATGAGCTCCTGCCGCTCGCCGGGCGCGGCGTGCCCGGCCGCCAGCGCCGCCGCGGCGGGCTCGACCGCGGCCCGCAGCTCGGCCAGCTCGCGCAGTTGCGCCTCGCGCCGGGGCGAGGCGAGCCGCCAGCGGATCACCTGGGGGTCGTAGAGGTTCCACGCGGACTCCGGGCGCACGGTGACGCCGACGCGGGGGCGGCTGGTGACCATGCGCTTGGACTCCAGCACGCGTACGGCCTCGCGGGCGACCGTGCGCGAGACCCCGTACCGCTCCTGGACGTCCTCCAGCCGCAGCACCTCGCCCGCGCGGATCTCCCCGGCCGCGAGCGAGCACCCGATCCCGTCGACCACCTGCCCGTGCAGGCCCTGAAGCCCCATGACGGTCAGCGCGCCCGGGCGAGCCGGGCCAGCAGCGCGGTGACCCGCTCCCCCGCCGCCTGCGCGCCGCCCGAGGTCAGCGCCGAGCCCATGCCGCAGGCCACCGCGCCGGCCGCGATCCAGTCAGGCGCGTTGTCGATGGTCACGCCGCCGGTGGGGATCGCGGGCAGCTGCGGCAGCGCGGCCCGTACGTCGCGCAGCCACGACGGCGACACGGCGGAGGCCGGGAAGAGCTTCACCGCGTCCGCGCCCTCCTCCAGGGCCCGCACGATCTCGGTCGGCGTGGCAACGCCGGGGAACACGGGCACGCCGTAGCGGTGCCCGGCGCGGATCACCTCGGGATGCAGGTTCGGCGAGACCAGGAAGCGCGCGCCGGCCTCCACGGCGGCGCGGGCGGCGGCGGCGTCGAGCACGGTGCCGGCCCCGACCAGCGCCTCGGGCCGCTGCTCGGTGAGCCGCGCGACGGCGGTCAGCGCGCGCGGCGTGGTGAGCGCCACCTCCACGGCCTTCAGCCCGGCGTCCAGCACGGCCTCGGCGGCGGCCACCGCCTCCTGCGGCCCCGCGCTCCTGACGATCCCGAACACCCGCTGCGCGGTGACGGCCTCGACGATTTCCCAGCGGTACATGACTTCCCTTCCTGGCGTTCTCATCAGCGGTGCACGGTCTCGCCGGCCCCGGTTTTCGAGGCGGTGAACGAGGCCAGCGCGCGGTCCAGGCCGGCCCGGTCGGGCAGCCCGTCGGTGTCGTTGGCGCACTGCACCACGAGCGCCGCGACGGCCGCCGCCTCGCGCAGGCACACCTCGTACGGCGCCCCGCGCAGCAGCCCGGACAGGAACCCGGCGGCGAAGGCGTCCCCCGCCCCCACCGGATCCGTCACGGGCACCGGGAACGCCTCCTGCCGCAGCCCGCCGCACGTGGCCGACTTGTCGCGGTGCTTGACCACGACGAGCCCGCCCAGCCCGGCCGGGTCCACGCCGAGCAGCTCCAGCTCGTCCTCCCCCGCCAGCACCACGTCGGCGCGGCCGAGCAGCGGCGCGACCCGCTCGCGCCACTGCGCGGGCGCGCCCAGTTTGAGCCGGATGTTCGGATCGAACGAGATCAGCGCGCCCGCCTCGGCGGCCAGGTCGAGCAGCCGGAGCGTGGCCCGGTGCGCGGAGTCGGACAACATCGGCGTGATGCCGGTGACGTGCACGAGCCTGGCGCCGCTCAGCATCCCGGGAGCCAGCTCCTCCGGGGCCAGCCTGGAGGCGGCCGAGCCGGCGCGGTAGTACTGGACGTCGATGGCCCTGGCCGGGTGGCTGTCGCGCAGCAGCAGCCCGGTCGGCGCGTGCGGGTCGGTGACGGCGTGGCGGGTGTCGATGCCCTCGGCCCGCAGCATGGCCAGCACGGACTTGCCCGCCGGGTCCGCGCCGACCCGGCCCAGCCAGCGCACCTCGTGGCCCAGCCTGACCAGGCCGGCGGCCACGTTGCTCTCCGCGCCGGCCACGGACCGGCGGAACGCGGTGGCGCGCTCCAGGGGGATGCCCGGCTCGGCCAGCATCAGCAGCATCGCCTCGCCACAGACCACGACGCTCACAGCTCGTACCTCTCGATCACGGCGGAATAGTACTATCAAATGACCTTATATCGCGACTTATCCCCTCAAACGGGCTCCCTTGACCACAAGCCGCCCATGAGGAACGCTGAATCCGGAGACCGATGCCGGGGGCTCAACGCGTGAGGCGTCCATTCATCACCCTGCTGGCCGCCAACGCCCTTTCCGTGACCGGGAGCATGCTCTCCATCCTCGCCATCCCGTGGTTCGTCCTGGAGATCACCGGCAGCGCCGTGCTGACGGGCGTGGCCTCGTTCGCCACCACCTTCCCGATCGTCATCTCCGCCGCCTTCGGCAGCGCGCTGGTGGACCGGCTCGGGTTCCGCGTCACGAGCGTGCTGTCCGACCTGGCCAGCGGCCTGATCGTGCTGGCCGTCCCCGCGCTCTACCTGACCACCGGCCTGAGCTACCCGCTCCTGCTGCTGCTCCTGTTCGTCCGCTGGCTGGCGGCCACGCCCGGGGAGACCGCGCGCAAGGCCATGCTGCCCGACCTCGCCGGGATCGCCGGGGTGCGGATCGAGCGGGCCACGGCCGCGTACGACGGCGTCTACCGCGGGGCCGCGATGGTGGGCGCGCCGCTGGCCGGGGTGCTGATCCTGTGGCTCGGGCCGAGCCTGCTGCTGCTCGTGGACGGGGTCACGTTCCTGCTGTCCGCGCTGTTCATCGCCGTCGGGGTCCCGCGTGTCAGCCGGCAGCGGCGCGAATCCGGCGGGTACGTGAGCGACCTGCGGGCCGGGCTGACCTTCCTCCGGCACGACCGGCTGCAGCTGAGCGCCACCGCGATGATCGTGGTGGTCAACCTGCTGGACACGGGAGTGACGCAGGTGCTGCTGGTGCTGTACGCGCGCGACGTGGCCGGCGACCCGCGGGTGTTCGGGCTGCTCACCGGCGTGCTGGGCGCGGGCGCGGTGGCCGGCACGATCGTGTACGGCACGGCGGGCCACCGATTACCCATGAGGCTGACCTATGGGCTGTGCTTCCTCATGGCCGGGGTCCCGCGCGTGCTGGTGCTGGCCGTGGGCGCGCCCTTCCCCGCCGTGCTCGCCGTCACCGCGGTGTCGGGGTTCGCGGCCGGCGCGATCAACCCCATCCTGGGCATCCTCCAGTACGACCGGATCCCCGCCCCGATGCGGGCCCGGGTGATCGGCACCATGACGGCGGCCGCGTACGCGGGCATGCCGGTGGGCGGGCTGCTGGCCGGCTCGCTCACCGCCCTCACCGGCCTCGACGCCACCCTCCTGGCCTTCACCTGCGTCTACGTGGTGATCTCCGTCCCGCCCTTCGTCTGCCGGACCTGGCGGGAGCTGGACCGGCGGCAGCCGGCCAGGATGTGACGGGGCTACGCCGAGACCCTGTTGAGCAGCAGCCGCTCGGTGATCGGGGACTCGTGGGTGCCGGCGACCGTGCAGGCGTGCGCGCCGGCGATCGCCCCCAGGCGCACGCACTCCTCCAGCGGCCTGCCGCGCAGGGTGCCGTACAGGAATCCGGAGACGAACGCGTCGCCGGCGCCGTTGCTGTCGGCCACCGGTCCGGGCAGCGGCGCGGCCGGGAAGGCGCGCACCTCGGAGCCGCGCGTCAGGACGAGACAGCCGCCGGCGCCGCGCGTGCACACGACCGTGTGAGCGCGCCCGCGCTCCAGGATGTCGCGCATCGTGGCGGCGGGGTCGGGCAGGGCGGCGGCCGACAGGAAGACCAGGTCGGAGCCGTAGGCGAAGTCCTTCTGGTAGTCGGCGGCGCCGTCCCAGTCGTGCAGGTCGGTGGAGACGGGCACGCCGTCCAGGTCGGGGTAGACGTGGCGGCAGAAGTTCATGATCGACACGTGTACGTGGCGGGGCCGCACGTCGGAGTACAGCTCCCGGGGCAGCCGCTCGCCGGGCGTGAACTTCGGGTCGTGGAGCGAGGTGCGCCGCCCGTCGGGCCCCACGAGCAGGACGCTGCGCCGGGTGCCCGCCGCGGCCGGGCCCCAGCGGCAGTCGAGGTCGCGCAGGGCGTGGCGGATCAGCGCGCCCTGCGGGTCGTCGCCGATGAGGTCGGCGAACGCGACGCCGAGCCCGAGCGCGTGGCAGCCCAGCGCCACGCCGGCGCCGGTGCTGCCGATCCGGTCGACGACCGGGGGGACCAGATAGGTGTCCTTGTACGGCAGCGGCAGCTCGGGCACGTAGACCGTCGTGTCCACCCCGGCGCCGCCCAGGACGAGGACGTCCCGCGTCATCGGTTGACCAGCGGGCCGGAGCCGGTGGAGCCGCGCACGACCAGCTCGGGCTGGAAGATCAGCTCGACGTGCTTGGCGGGGGCGCCGTTGACCTCTTCGAGCAGCGTCTGCACGGCCGCCGAGGCCATCGCGCCGATCGGCTTGCGCACGGTGGTCAGCGGCGGATCGGTGAACGCGATCAGCGGCGAGTCGTCGAACCCGACCACGGACACCTCTCCCGGCACCGACAGCCCCTTCTGCCTGCAGGCGCGGATCGCACCCAGCGCCATCAGGTCGCTCGCGCACACGATGCCGGTGCAGCCGCGGGCGAGCAGCTGCGCGGCGGCGGCCTGCCCGCCCTCGACCGAGAACAGCGAGTGCGAGATCAGGTCGTCGACGTCGGCCGCGCCGAGCAGCTGGGCCATGGCCTGCTTGTAGCCCTCGATCTTCCTGATCACCGGCACGAACCGGCGCGGCCCCAGCGCGATCCCGATCCGCTCGTGGCCGAGGTCGACCAGGTGCTGCACGGCCAGCCGCGCGGCCAGGCGGTCGTCGGGCGAGATGAACGGGGCGTCGATGTGCTCGCTGTAGCCGTCGACCAGCACGATCGGCAGCCCGCGGTCGGTCAGGCGGGTGTAGCGGTCCATCCGGGCGGTGGTGTCGGCGTGCAGGCCGGAGACGAACACGATGCCGCTCACGCCGCGATCGACGAGCAGCTCGGTGAACTCGTCCTCGGGCGCGCCGCCGGGCAGCTGGGTGCACAGCACGGGCGTGTAGCCGTGTTGGGTCAGCGCCTTCTCGATGGCCTGCGCGAACGCGGGGAAGATCGGGTTGTCCAGCTCGGGCGTCACCAGGCCGATCAGCCCGTTGCTGCGTTGCCGCAGGCGGGGCGGGCGCTCGTAGCCCATGAGGTCGAGCGCGGTCATGACCGCCTGGCGGGTGGCGGCCGAGACACCGGGTTTGCCGTTGAGCACCCGGCTGACCGTGGCCTCACTCACCCCGGCCTGGGCGGCGATGTCGGCTAGGCGAGCGTGACCGTTCATGGCACACACTTTACTTTCCACCAGGCCGCCGAATCCGCTGCTCCAGGGACATCGGAGGCGAGCAGGAGCTCCCCGCCGAACTCCCCGCCGAACAACTCATCGAGCCCGAAGTCCACGGGTGCCGCGGTCAGGTTGACGGCGCAGACGAACTCGCCCCGGGAGAACACGAGCGTGCCCTCCGGCGAGTCGTGCCAGGTGAGCTCCCCTTCCAGGTCGCGCCGCAGCCGCAGCGCCTCCCGGTACAGCTCCAGCGTCGAGCCGGGCACGCCCTGCTGGGCCTGCACGCTCAGCTCGGCCCAGTCCGCCGGGATGGGCAGCCAGGGGTCGCTCCAGCCGGACTCCCGGGTCCAGGGCAGCGGCACCCGGCAGCCGTCGCGGCCGCTGTCGGGGTCGCGCAGCCGCTGGGGGTCCTGGCACAGCTCCGCCGGCAGGTCGAGCACCTCGGGCAGGCCGAGCTCGTCGCCCTGGTAGACGTAGGCGGAGCCGGGCAGGGCGAGCGTCAGCAGCGCGGCGGCGCGGGCCCTGGCCAGGCTGCCGTAGCGGGTCACGTGCCGCTTGACGTCGTGGTTTGACAGCACCCAGGTAGTCGGCGCGCCCACGGAGGCGGCCGTGGCCAGCGAGGAGTCGATCACCGCGCGCAGCTCGGCGGCGTCCCACGGGGTGAACAGGTAGTGGAAGTTGAACGCCTGGTGCAGCTCGTCCGGGCGGACGTACATGGCCAGCCGCTCGGCCGTCGGCGCCCACGCCTCGGCCACGCCGATGCGCTCGCCCGGGTAGGAGTCGAGCACGCGCCGCCAGGCGCGGTGGATCTCGTGCACGCCGTCGTTGTCGAAGAACGGCACCGGCTCCCTGCCGACCATCCTGGCCTGGTTGCCGCGGCCGATGTCGGGCAGGCCGCGCGGCTTGACCATGCCGTGCGCCACGTCCACGCGGAAGCCGTCGACGCCCAGGTCGAGCCAGAAGCGCAGGATCGACTCGAACTCCCCGCGCACCTCCTGGTTGTCCCAGTTCAGGTCCGGCTGCGCGGAGTCGAACAGGTGCAGGTACCAGTGCCCGTCCTCGACCTGCGTCCACGCCGGACCGCCGAAGATCGACTCCCAGTCGTTGGGCCGGTCACGGAAGATGTAGCGGTCGCGGTGCTCGCCGCGCAGCGCCTCCTGGAACCAGGGGTGGGCGGAGGAGGTGTGGTTCGGGACCACGTCCACGATGACCCGCAGCCCGTGGCCGTGCGCCTCGTCGATGAGCGCCTTGGCATCCGCAAGTGATCCGAACAGCGGGTCAACGTCCCTGTAGTCCGCCACGTCGTAGCCGAAGTCCGCCATGGGCGAGGTGTAGAACGGCGTCAGCCAGATGGCGTCCACGCCCAGCTCCGCGAGATACGGCAGGCGATCGCGAACGCCGATCAGGTCCCCGATCCCGTCGCCGTTGCCATCAGCGAAACTGCGCACGTAGACCTGGTAGATCGCGGCGTTCCGCCACCAAGCGGTCATGGTTTCCCCCGAATCTCCCCCGTACGTTCCGACTATGAAAGCTCTTTCCGCAACTTTACGCAAGCCCTTCCACAGAGCCCAGAACCGGAAATTTCGGTGTACGGACACCCAAAACCCCCGACCGAAACCCCCACGAACGAGAATCTTTATGTCAAGGGTGGACATGTAGCGTTAAGGCGCGATGTACTACCTCTTCAATCAGCCTCGTCACAGGTGACACGCAAGGTGTGGGCCCATGAGCTCGGTCGTTCTCGACAAAGTGACCAAGGTGTATCCGGGCGACTACCTCGCAGTCGACCGGCTGAGCCTGCGGGCGGAAGACGGCGAGTTCCTCGTCCTCCTCGGCCCCTCCGGATGCGGCAAGTCCACGTTGCTCCGCATGATCGCGGGCTTGGAGGAGATAACCGAAGGGGACCTCTGGCTGGACGGGCAGATGGCCAACCACCTGGCCCCGCGTGACCGCGACGTGGCGATGGTGTTCCAGAACGGCGCGCTCTACCCGCACCGGACGGTACGCGGGAACATCGCCTTCCCCCTGGAGATCGCCAAGTCCGATCCCGGCCTGGTGCGCGAGCGCGTCACCGAGCTGTCCAAGGCGTTACACATCGACGAGACGCTCGACCGCCGTCCTGGCACGCTCTCCGGCGGCCAGCGGCAACGGGTGGCGATGGGCCGGGCGATCGTCCGCCAGCCCAAGCTGTTCCTCATGGACGAGCCGCTGTCGAACCTGGACGCCGGCATGCGCACCGAGCTGCGGATGGAGATCTCGTCGCTGGTCAGGTCGCTCGGCGTCACCACGATCTACGTCACGCACGACCAGGTGGAGGCCCTGACGCTGGCGGACCGGATCGCGATCCTGAATCGCGGCGTCCTGCAGGACGTCGGAACTCCGGCCCAGATTTACAACGATCCAGCGACGGCCTTCGTGGCGGCTTTTCTCAACTCCCAGCAGTTGAACCTGTTGGCGGCGGGTGTCAGGACTCCGCAGAACCAATATGTGATGCTCGACTTCGGCCCGCACAGGCTGACGATGCCGTGGAGCGATCCCAGGGCGTACGCCATCTCGCAGCACACGGGCGGGCAGGTCCTCATCGGGCTGCGGCCGGACGGGCTGGCCCCGGTGCCGGAGTCGTACGACGGGCCGTCGTTCTTCGGGCGGGTGCGGGCGCTGGAGTATCACGGGCACGAATGGCTGGCGTACCTGGAGTGCGGCATGCCGGCCGTACCGGTGCCCGAGCCGCCGGACCCGCGCGGGCGCGGGAGCCGCGTCAACGGCGAGAAGAACGGGCACGGCATGGTGTCCAACCTGGTACGGCGGCTGTTCTCGCACCCCAGGGAGGAGCCGCAGGACCAGGAGCAGGTGGGCCAGCACCCGAACAGCGGCATCCACCGCCGGTCGGACCTGATCATCCGGCTCGGGAACCGCCCCGTCTGGCGCGCCGGCGACGCTGCCAAGGTGGCGGTGGACCTCTCCCGCATCATGATCTTCACCTCGGACGGCGCCCGCATCGACCCCCCGCGCCGCTAGCCCTTCCTTCTCCCCCTTCCAGGCCGGACGCCACCATGGCGACCGGCCGTTTCTTTTGCCCTTGACCAACCGGACCACAGTCCGTATCTTCGGGAGCAGCAACCGGACCGCAGTCCGGAAAGTTGAAGGGACCTGATCTCATGAGCCACCTGCTGCACATCTCGGCCTCCCCGCGCGGCAGCGAGTCGATCTCGCTGGACCTCGCGCGGACCTTCACCGACGAGTACCTGGCCACCCACCCGGGCTCCCGCGTGGACCACTTCGACCTGTGGGACGGGACGCTCCCGGAGTTCGGCCCCGCCGCCGCGGGCGCCAAGATGACCGTGTTCGGGGGCGGCACGCCGGTGGGCGAGCAGGCGGAGGCGTGGGCGGCCGCCGTGCGAACCTTCGAGCGGTTCGACGCCTATGACCGTTACCTGTTCAGCGTGCCGATGTGGAACTCGGGGGTGCCGTACAAGCTGAAGCAGTTCATCGACGTCGTCAGCCAGCCGGCGATGATCTTCGACGTGCATCCCGAGACCGGCTACCGCGCCCTGCTGACCGGCAAGCGCGCGGCCGTCGTCTACACCAGCTCCGTCTGGGGCCCGGCGCTGGGGCCGGAGTTCGGCACCGACTTCCAGTCCACGTTCTTCGGCGGATGGCTGACGTGGGCCGGCATCGCCGACGTCCAGGAGATCCGGCACCATCCGACGCTGACGGGGTCGTACGAGAACGAGCGCAAGCAGGCGGGCGAGCGGGCCAGGGAAGTCGCCAGGACGTTCTAGCGGCGGAGCCCGGTGAGCGCGGCCGGATCGAAGGAGACCGGGTAGGGGATGCCGACCGTCAGTGTGTCCCCCGCCTTGGCCTCGGCCACCAGCTCGTAACCGCGGGCACCCAGGTTGAAGACCTCGACCCGCGGAGCACCGTCACCCTGCAGCTCGACCCTGATGAAGACCGGTATGCCACCGGCGGCATATTTCGGCGGCTTGATCTCGTAGTCGCGTCGGTGGCTGCTCTTGCCGGGGCTGACGATTTCGACCACGCAGACGACGTCGCCCGATGAGAGCTTGGACACCCCCGAGAGCATCGCCTCGGCATGCCCCACCACGATGTCGGGGATCAGGCCGTCCTCACCGACCTCGAGGTTGCCCGTCTCCACCACCTCGTAGTCCTCGGGACGGGCGTCGTCAAGAATCCGGAGCAGGCGCTTGGCAGCGATCGCGTGATCGTAGCCGGGCATGGGACTCACCAGGAAACTCCCGTCGATCAACTCTATGCGCTCCCCGGTTTCGGGCAGCCTGAGCCAGTCCTCGACGGTGTAGTCACCTTTGGCATGTGGCACGGAGAAGAGCCTCGCGCGGCCGGGCGGCGGATGCGCATCCAGCCAGCCGTGATCCGGCAGAGCAGTCATCGCCTCATCGCCTTCCATGAATGAGAGTCTCGCACGGACACCAGCCGGGAGCCAGGCGTGACCGGACGAGCACGTCGAGTGACGTGATCAGATTACCTGCGCTTTACCGGGGCTGTCCGTGATCCGCGGATGTTCGTCCGGGGTCAGGAGGGCGGGGTCCAGCGGGGGCCGTCCGGGGTGTCCTCGATCAGGACGCCGCCGCGTGCCATCGCCGCCCGCAGCGCGTCCGCCACGTCGTAGCACCCCTTCTCCCGAAGCTCCGCCCGCAGCACCAGCAGCGGCTCCACCAGGGCGGGCAGGCCCTGGGAGCGCTGGGTCGCCGTCGAGGCGAGCTCGCCGAGCCGGGCGATGAGCAGCCGCATCAGCTCCCTGGCCTGCTCCACCCCGCCCGCGTCCTCCTCCGTGTCGGCGGCCCACTTGACGATCTCCGCCTCCAGGTCGAGCACGGCCTGGGCGGCGGCCACCATGTCGGGGCGGGCGGCGGCGGCCTTGAACAGCTCCTCGCACGACTGGATGGACTCCTCCAGCGTCACCTCGGCGGGAGTGGTCTCGACGGGGCCGGGCGGGGGCGGGGCCGGGGTGCCGGCCCGGCCCTCGGCCAGGCGGCGCAGCTCGGCCAGGTGCGTACGGCTCCCCGACGGCAGCACCGTCAGCGACCCCGGCCGGCGCACGGTCAGGCCGCCCCGGCCCGCCACCCGCACCGACTCGCTCTCCAGGTCGACGACCAGCGCCGTGTGCTCGTCGAGCCCGAGGACCGCCGTGCCCGCCGGCAGCTCGCGCTCCATGCGCGACAGGCGGCGCTCGCCGAGGTAGCAGTAGCGGGTGTCGTGGGTGCCGCCCTCGGCGTTGTCGAAGTGCGGGATCAGCACGGCCTGCAGCCCCAGCGGCTCCAGCAGGTCGATGCCCTCGCGCCAGTGGGGCTCCGCGCCCACCTTGTAGATCTCGTAGACCGGCACGGTGGCCAGCCCCGCCGTGCAGGCCGCCGCCGAGGCGAGCACGGTCACCCCCTCGCGAGCGCGAATCCGGGCCCGCAGGTCGCCCGCGACCCCGGAGCCCGCCCACCGGTCCAGCGCATACGTCGGGCTGCCGGGCCCGGAGAACACCCAGTCGGCGCCCGTGATCGCGGGAGCCACCTCGACATCCAGCCCGACGCTGTGGGCGAAGTATCGGCAGGCGCGGGCGGAGATGTCGGCGCTGTTCTCCTGGAAGGCGTAGGGAGTGTCGAGCAGCACGGCTCGCGCCCCCGGGCGGAGCGTCCGCGCCGCGGCACGGTGGATCTCGACCATGGTCGGGCTCGTCTCGCCCGACCCCATCAGCACCAGCAAACCGGGCATGGCTGTCGGCCTCTCTCTCGCACGCCCTCGACTACAGCCCGGTCCGCCGCGGTGTTCAAGAGCGGGAGACAATATGCGTTGGGAACGCACTTGCATATGATGGGCAGGAAGTTGGTGGCGGTGACGGGAAGACACGTGGTCTCGGTTGAGACGCTCATGCTACGGGTGGGCACCGACAATCGCTGGTCCTACCGGCATGCCATTACCCAGCCGCTACGCGGGGAAAGCCCTGATGAGGCGGCGCGGCGGCTCAGCGGGGTCGCCGCCGGCGACCCGGACGTCGTCGTGCACTCCACGAGCTGGCGATATGAGCCGGACGGGAAGGTCGTGCTGACGTACGCGGTCTGCCCCGATCCGTCGCCCTGGTTGCCCGCGGTCGAGGTGCCCGTGCTGGAGATCGCCCGCGGCCGGGCCCCGGCGACGCCGTCACCTGAGCGGCTCGCCCTGGCCAACGTGGTCGCGCACGCGGTCAGGCACCTGGCCTTCCTCATGGCCGAGGACCCCGTGGTCTCCCGCGCCCTGTCCCGCCACCCCGGCATCGCCCCCGCCCTGAAGCCCGCCCTGAAGCCCGCCCTCAGGCCCGCCCTGGAGCCCGCCACGGCACCGGCGTGACACGCGGCGGCCCATCTCCTGCATGGGACGCTCGACGTAGCGGTAGGTCAGCGCGCTGGCGCCCACGACCAGGGCGACGGCCAGCACCGCCATGGCGACCTGGCGGGGCACCTCCGCCCGCCGCAGGTCACCGGTGACCTCCACGAAGTATTTCAGCAGCGGATGGTGCACCAGGTAGAGCGAGTAGCTGATCAGCCCGAACCACACGAGCAGCCGGGGCAGCCGCCGCCCGCGCAGCGCCATCCCGCCCGCGAACGTGGCTCCGGCCAGCGCGATCGTCGTGAACCACACGTCGGCCTGCACCCACCACCAGCCGCTCTCGATGGCCCACAGCGGCGAGATCCCGACCAGCGCCGCGGTGACCGCCACCGGCCACAGGCCGCCGTTGCCCCGCTCCCACCGGTGGATGGCCGTGCCCGCGAACATCACCGCCAGCACCGCCGTCCCCAGCCACGGCACCCGGCTGCTCAGCACCAGCAACACCACCGCCATGAGCCCGAGCACGCAGGCCGCGGCCGTACGGAGCCTGCCCAGCAGCACGCCCGCCAGCCCCACGACGAACACCGCGCACGACGCGTACGCCGGCCACCCGCCGCCCAGCACCGCCCCCGGCGCGACCAGCCCGACCACCACGGCCCCGGCCGCGAACAGCATCGCCAGCAGCCCGCTGCGCCCGTGCCCGCCCGTCAGGAACAGCGCCGTGACCAGCAGGTAGAACACCATCTCGTACGAGAGCGTCCACATGGTGTCGGCCACCCCGCCGACGCTGACGACGTCGAGCAGCATGGTCGCGTGCGCCGCCACCGCGCTCCCGTCGCGCGGCACGGCCTCCCGCACCGGCACCCACCAGGCCAGCGCCAGGACCAGGACGATGACGGCGAGGTAGAGGGGGTAGAGGCGGAAGAAGCGGCTGATCCAGAAGGCGCGCACGTCGCCGTGGCGCTCCAGGGAGGTCGGGATGATGTAGCCGCTGACCAGGAAGAACACCAGAATGCCGTAGACGCCCAGGTTGAACCAGTAAGGCCGGAGAGCCGGCAGGAACCAGGGCAGCAGGTGCTCGGCCACCACCGCGAGGGCGCCGATGCCGCGCAGGGCGTCCAGCCAGGCGAGCCTCGCGACGGGGGTGGGCGCGGGCAGGGCGGCGGCGGTGGCGGACACTCGCCCCAACTTACCCGTTCCGCAGGGGGTGATGCGGGGGTTGGCGCCTTTCGGGCCCCACCTCCCGCGGGGTTGCGGCAGTCCGTCAGGAGGGCGCGGCACGGCGGCGAGGACGTGCGGCGTGCGGCGCGGGACCGGAACGCGATCGGTCAGGGCGGCCGGTCAGGGCGGCCGGTCAGGGCAGCCGGTCAGGGCAGCCGGTCAGGGCGGCCGGTCAGGGCAGCCGGTCAGGGCGGCTGGTCAGGGCAGCCGAAATGGGCCGGGGGGATGAGACGGGCGGATGAGACGGGCGGATGAGACGTCGGTGGGCGGAGGGGAGGGTCAGCGGGTGCGGTGGGCGGTCAGGGAGGCGTGGTGGTCGGCGCCGGCCGGGCCGTGCGGGTCCGTGTGGACGGTGGCGGCCCGCAGCCGGGGCAGCTCGTGGATGAGCCGGTGCTCCGCCTCCACCGCCACCTTGTGCGCCGCCACGACCGACATGTCGTGATCGACGAGGATCTCCACCTCGGCATGCAGCGCGTGCCCGATCCACCGCAGCCGTACGGATCCCACCTGCCGCACCCCGTCGACCCCGGCCAGGATGCGTTCGGCGTCGTCCACCAGGGCGGGGTCCACGGCGTCCATGAGCCGGTGGTAGATCTCGCGGGCGGCGTCGCGCAGCACGAAGCAGATGGCGACCGTGATCAGCAGCCCGACGATCGGGTCGGCGATCGGGAAGCCGAGCGCGGCGCCCCCCGCGCCCAGCAGGACGGCCAGCGAGGTGAAGCCGTCCGTCCTGGCGTGCAGGCCGTCGGCCACCAGGGCGGCCGAGCCGATCTCCTTGCCCACCTTGATCCGGTAGCGGGCCACCCACTCGTTCCCCGCGAACCCGATCAGCGCCGCCACGGCCACCCAGCCCAGTGCCGTGATCTCCTGGGGATCCAGCAGCCTCCGGACGGCCTCGTACCCGGCCAGCGCGGCCGAGGCGGTGATGAGCGCGACGATCACGATGCCCGCCAGGTCCTCGGCCCGGCCGTACCCGTAGGTGAAGCGGCGGGTGGCGGCGCGGCGGCCGAGCGAGAACGCGATGGCCAGCGGCACGGCGGTGAGCGCGTCGGCCAGGTTGTGCAGGGTGTCGCCGAGCAGCGCGACGGAGCCCGAGGCCACGACGATGACCGCCTGGACGGCGGCGGTGACCATGAGGACGGCGAACGAGATGCCCAGCACGCGCATGCCGCGGCTGCTGCTCTCCAGGGCGGAGTCGGTCTTGTCCGAGGTGTCGTGGCTGTGGGGGGCGAGCGCGTGGACGACCCGGCCCAGCACCGCCTTGATCCCCCGGCCCCGCTCCTCACCGTGCCCGTGGCCGTGGCCGGTCTCATGACCGTGCCCATGACCGTGGCCATGACCGTGGCCATGACCGTGCCCATGACCGTGCTCGTCCCCATGATCGTGCTGGTGCGGTGTCGAAGCCGGGTCGCGCTGGTCAGACATGGCATCCCTCGCTTGCGCAATTCGTCCCTTTTGACCAGGATATGTAGTCATGTACGCACGCGACAACACCTCAGGTGCGGAACCGTCGCAAGAACCCACCCCCGCCCAGGTGGACGCGGCCATCGAGGCGTTCAGGATGCTCAGCGACGGCACCCGTCTCCGCCTGATGTGGCTTCTGTCGTCCGGGGAACGCGATGTGAACTCACTTGCCGGGGCCATCGGCGTGCCCCGCCCGTCGGTGTCCCAGCACCTGGCCAAGCTCAGGCTGGCCGGACTGGTGAACACCCGCCGGGACGGCCGCCGGGTGCTCTACCGGGCCAGGGACTCCCACGTACGGGCGCTGATCGCGGAAGCCCTGTTCCACGCCGACCACGAGGTGTCGGGCCTGCCCCGGCACGACTGATCCGGGGAGGTTACCAGCCCACCTTGCCCTTGCCCGAGATGAGCGCGCGGGCGATCACCATGCGCTGGACGTCGTTGGTGCCCTCGCCGATCGCCATCAGCGGCGCGTCCCGGTAGAGCCGCTCGACCACGAACTCCTGCGAGTAGCCGTACCCGCCGTGGATCCGCATCGCCTCCAGCGACGCCTTCAGCGCCACCTCCGAGGCGAAGTACTTCGCCATCCCCGCCTCCATGTCGACCCGCTTGCCCCCGTCGGCCTGGGACGCGGCCCAGTACGTGAGCAGCCGGGCGGCCTGGATCTCCGTGGCCAGGTCGGCGAGCTTGAGCTGGATGGCCTGGAACTCGGCGATCGGCTGCCCGAAGGCCGTGCGCTCGCGCGAGTAGTTCAGCGCGGCGTCGTACGCGGCCTGGGCGACGCCGACGGCGCGGGCGGCGATGTTGATCCGCCCCATCTCCAGCCCGCCGAGCACCTGCTGCATGCCGCGCCCCTCGACGCCGCCGAGCAGGCCGGACACCGGCACGCGCACCTCGTCGAGCACCACCTCGCACGTCTCGGTGCCCTTGTAGCCGAGCTTGGGCAGGTCGCGGCTGACGCTGAAGCCCGCCGACGACGGGTCCACGAGCAGCACCGACATGCCCTTGTGCGCCGGCTCGGCGATGGAGGTCTTGACCAGCACCGGCAGCGGGTCGGCGTGCCGGGCGTTGGTGATCCACGTCTTGGTGCCGGTCACGACGTAGTGGTCGCCGTCGCGTACCGCCCGGGTCTGGATGCCCTGCAGGTCGGTGCCCGCGCCGGGCTCGGTCAGCGCGATCGCGGTGCGGCGCGCGCCGCTGGCCAGGTCGGCGAGGTGCAGCCGCTTCTGCTCCTCGGTGCCGTGGCGGGCGATCATCCAGCAGGCCAGCGAGTGGGACCCGATGGTGCCCGCCACGCCCATCCAGCCCCGCGCGATCTCCTCGAAGACCAGCGCGAACGAGACCATGTCGGCCTCCATGCCGCCGTACTCCTCCGGCACGGACAGGCCGAACAGCCCCATCTGCTTCATCTTGTCGACGATCTCGGTGGGATAGCGGCCGGAGTGCTCCCACTCGGTGGCCACCGGCAGGATCTCCTTCTCCACGAACGCGCGCAGGGTCTCGCGGAAGGCCTTCTGCTCGTCGGTCAGCTCGAAGTCCATGTGCCTCAATTCCTCAGAGCGGGCCGGTCCTGGCCTGGGGGAAGTAGCCCTTGTCGTGCGGGGCGTGGCGCTTGTAGACCATGACGGTCCGCGTCCAGGACATGATCTCGTCACCGTCCTGGTTGAGCCCGCGCGTGTAGCAGGTGACGATCCCCGCGTACGGGCGCGACTTCGACTCGCGTTTCGCGGTCACCTTCGACTCGGCGTAGAGGGTGTCGCCCACGAACACCGGGTGGGTGAGCTTGATGTCCTCCCAGCCGAGGTTCACGATCGCCGTCTGGCTCACGTCGATGACGGAGATGCCGAGCACGATCGCCACGGTCAGCCCGGAGTTCACGATGATCTTGCCGGTGGGGGACCTGGCGGCGAGGTGGGCGTTGAAGTGGTTCTGGTTCGTGTTCATGGTCAGGAGCGTGAACCAGGTGTTGTCGGCCTCGCTGATCGTGCGGCCCATGGGATGCTGGTAGACGTCCCCGACGGTGAAGTCCTCGTAGTAGCGGCCGATGGCGGGCTCGTGAACGGTCAAGGGCTCTGCTCCTGTTGACAACGATCAGACCGCTCACGTTAGTGACCAGATGATTGTTCGGTCAATCAGCCACGTACGACCGGGCGGCCATCTTCGAGACCACGTCCACGATGCGGGCGGCGCGCTCGACCTCGGCGCGGTGGAAGACCGGCCCCTCGGCGCGGGCGACCACCAGGTGCAGCCCGGCCGCGACCACCGGCAGCAACATCAGCCGCAGCTCCTTGGCGTCCATCGTGATGGCCCGGGGAGGCGGCTCGGGCAGCTCGAACTCGCTGGGGGCGGCCAGCGAGGCGTGCCGCACCGCCCCGTCGACCACCGCCACCGACCACTCCGCGCCGCACAGCCCCGGCAGCGCGTCCACCAGCGTGGCGAAGCCCCTGGCGGGCTCGGCGGCCACGTGCATGAGCAGGTCGTAGTCGAGGGCCGAGCCGGGCACCTCCTTGGTGGGCCAAACCCCTTCAACGCGTACGCCAGGCATGGCGGACAGCCGCTCGCGCGCCTCGGCGGCGGTCACCGGGCCCGGCCAGGACACCGTGAAGTCGTCCACGGCCCGACCGGCCTCCCGCTCGAGCACGGTGACCTGCAGGATGTCCGCTCCCAGCGCACCCAGCGCCTTCGCGACCTGCCCGAGACCGCCCGGCCGGTCGGGCAACGACACCCTCAGTCGCAGCAGCATTGCCGCCCCCTTTCCAGAGGCTCTCACAGTGCCGTGGAAAGGTTTCCAGCATGTTCCACGGATATGTCGCACATGCTGCGGTTATATCCCAGGATGCAGTGTTAAGTCCGGATTGTCGATAAAAGGGAGTTGGGGTTTCCGCAGGTCATCGTGTTGTTGCTGCCAATTTCTGACAATTCCCTCATTACCTGCCGCTAGGCGAACACGTCCTGCTGGTAGCGGCCCACCGCCTCCAGCCCGGCCAGCCAGGCGGCCCCGTCCGCACCGGTCCTGTCGCGGTGGATGTCCAGCAGGGCCTGCCGCACGGCGGGCGCCATCCGCAGGCCGTCGCCGCAGACGTAGACGTGGGCGCCCTGCGAGAGCAGCTCCCACACCTCGTCCGCGCGGGCGGCGACCGCGTCCTGGACGAACCGGTACGGGTGCCCCGCCACGGCCGAGTACGCGCGGTGCACCGTCACCCCCTCGGCCTCGTCCCAGGCGGCCAGCTCGGCGGCGTAGAGCAGATCGTGCTCGGGGTGGCGGCACCCGGTGAACACCTCGGCCCGCCCGGTGGCCCCGGTCAGCGCGCGCTCCTCCAGGAAGCCGCGCAGCGGCGCGAACCCCGTGCCGGGGCCCACCAGGATCACCGGCGTGGCCGGGTCGTCCGGCAGGCGGAACGGCGGCGCGGGCACCCGGACGTAGCCGTAGAACACCTCGCCCTCCTTCAGCCCCGCCAGGTAGGCCGAGCACATGCCCTGGTAGGTGCCGGTGCCGGACCAGGCGGGGCCCTCGACGAGGCCGACCGTGAGGCGTACCAGGGCGGGGTCGGCCAGCGGCGAGGAGGACACGGAGTAGTAGCGCGGCTTGATCGGCCCGGCCAGCTCCAGGAACACCGGCAGCGGCAGCTCGATCGCCGGGAAGCGCTCCAGCAGGGCCAGCGGGGAGACGCGCTTGGCGAGGATCTCGTCGGCGTAGCTCTCGGTCAGCTCGGCGAGCTGGCCCGTGGTCCACGGGCAGGCGGTGTGGTCCGCCAGCGCCCGCAGGTCGGACCTGGTGGCCACCTCCTGCAGCTCGGCGAACTCGGTCAGCAGCAGCCCGGCCGTGACCGGCGTGTCCACGGGCAGGTGGGTCGCGCCGGCGGTGCGCAGGCGCACGACCTGCTCGCGCGGGACGCGCAGGCAGCGCAGCGCCCACTCCACCAGCTCGGGGTCGTTCTTGGCGAAGACGGCCACGTGGTCGCCGGCCGAGTACGTCACGCCCTCGGGCAGCCGGGCCACGATGGAGCGCACGCCGGGGCGCGGCGCCTCGACCGAGAAGTCCCAGAGCCCCTCGGGGTCGCCGGTGAGCTCCTCGTTGGAGACGACGGTCAGCGGGACGGCCCGTTCGGAGACCACCGAGGGCCTGACCTCGGCCTCGGTGAGCACCTCCATGGCGTAGCGCGGCCCGGCGCCCGCCCCCAGATCCGTGGCCGCGCTGTACTCCGCGGCCAGCGCCGCCCACAGCCGGGCGGTCCAGGCCGACACGTCGCCGTCGAAGTCGCCGTCGGTGTCGGCCTCGCCGCGCTCGACCAGCGGCACGGCCCCGGCGGCGGTCAGCTTCTCGAACGCGCGCCGGGGGAAGTCCTGGTACGTCGGCCACTGCGTGTTGCCGCAGCCCAGCACGGCCAGCCGCACTCCGGACAGGTCGGGCAGGGACTCCAGGGCGTCGAAGCGCTGGGCGTTGTCGGGGGCCTTGCCGTTGTAGGAGGAGGCGACCACGACGAGCAGGCCCTCGGCGGGCGGCGTCAGCTCGTCCAGCGTGGTCAGCGTGGTGGCGAACCCGGCCCGCCCGGCCCGCTCGGCCAGCCGCTCGGCCAGGTCGGCGCTGGTGCCGAGGTTGGAGCCGTACGCGACGGTGAGCGGCACGCCCGTCACGGCGATGTCCTGCTGCTCGCTCTCCTGCGCCCGCTGCTCGGCCACGACGGCGCGCTCGTGCGCGCGCCGCTCGCGGACCCGGAGCGTGAACCCGTCCGGCTTGAGGGTGAGCGTCTGCTTGATCTTCATCCGGTAGGCGCCGGGGTCGGACAGCGCGAAGCGCCGCAGGATCATCGCCAGCGCGAGCCGGGCCTCGGTGAGGGCGAACTGGCGGCCGATGCAGGCCCGCTCGCCGTTGCCGAACGGCTTGTACGCGCCGGGGTGGTGGTGCTTCTTGTGCTCGGGCAGCCAGCGGTCGATGTCGAACTCGTCGGGCCGCTCCCACGCCTTGGCGCTGCGGTGCAGCGGCGGCAGCAGCACGCCGACGCCCTGGTCACGCGGGATGAGGTAGTCGCCGAGCATGGTGTCCTGGACGGCGCTCACGGCGAAGACGGGGATCGGCGACCAGACCCGCAGCGTCTCCTCCAGGATGCGGGGGATGACGTCGAGCTTCATGATCGTCTCGTACGTGGGCGGCTCGTCGCCCGGCAGCAGCCGGTCCACCTCGTCGTACGCGCGGGCCAGGGTGTGCGGCTCGCGCAGCAGGTTGTACAGGGCGAAGGCGAGCAGGCCGCTGGTGGTCTCGTGGCCGGCGATCAGGAACGTGAGGACCTGGTTGCGGATGTTCTCGTCGGACAGGCGGGCGCCGCTCCGCGGGTCGGACGCCTCCAGCATGAGCCCCAGCAGGTCCTTGGCGCCCCCGCCGCCCTCGGCCCGGCGCTGCCTGATCACGTCGTCGACGAGCGCCTGCATGGTGGCGATGTCGCGCCGGTAGGTCTCCTCGTGCTTCTTCTTGAGCCGGGTGACGAACGGCAGCTGCTGGTTGCGCAGCATGGCCTCGGTCAGCGCGCCGCCCATGGCCTTCAGGAACGGGTGCAGCTCGGGCGAGTCGAACGAGTGGAACCGGTAGCCGAACCCGGTGAGCGAGATCGTGTCGAGCGTCAGCCGGGTCATGTCGTCGGCGACGGGCAGGTCCTCCCCCTGGCGACCTGCCCACGACTCGACGAGCTGCTCGGCGACCTCGAGCATCTGGGGATAGTAGGCCTTCATCGAGCGCTGGCTGAAGGCCGGCATCAGGATGCGATGCGCCTGGCCCCACACCGGCTCGTGCAGCTCGGCCGTGAACAGGCCGTCGCCGCCGAAGTCGCGCACGATCGACAGCGGCGGGTTGATCCGCTTGACGAACCGGCTCTCGTCGCACAGCTGGACGACCAGGTCCGGGTCGTACGCCAGCACGACCCGGCGCCCGGCGATCTCCAGCTGGAAGATGCCCTCCTCGTGCTCTGCGGCCACCTTCACGAAGTGCTCCACCGGCGAGTGCGACGGGATCTGCAGCGTGTTGCCCACGATCGGCAGACCTTGCGGGGCGGGGATCCGCGCCATGAGTGCTCCCTTCCATAGCCATACACCGTATGGCTGACGCTACCATACGGTGTATGGCAGTGAGCGCGCGCAGGGGCGCACCCCTGACTCTCGAAGAGATCAGCTCCGTGGCATTGCGCCTGATAGACGAGGGCGGCATGGAGGGGCTGTCCATGCGCAAGCTGGCGGCCGAGCTGAACGTCAACCCGATGTCGCTCTATCACCACGTGGCGAGCAAGGAGGCGCTGATCGGCCTGATCTGCGCCACGGCGGCCCACCACGTCCAGCTGCCGCCGGACGACGGCTCGCCCTGGCAGGAGCAGCTCAGGGAGCTGGCCCTGGCCTACTACCGGCACGCGCGGGAGCACCAGAGCCTGTGGACCTACCTGCAGAACCATCCGGAGGCCGTCGCGGACCGGCAGATGTCGATCTGGCAGGCGCTCTATCGCATCCTGCGGCTGGCGGGGGTGCCGGAGTCGGAGCTGCGGCGCACGAGCGACGTGCTGCACGCGTTCGTGACGGGCTTCGTCGTCGCCGAGACGCGCGGCCACCTGCCGGACGACCCGGACGAGATCAGCCGCGACTTCGACACGGCCATCCGGCTGATCATCCATGGATTGGCGGGTTTCTCCAGCTAAGTGTTGCGTTGGAAAATCCAACTCACCTAGAGTGGGTTCGGTTTTCCAACTGACAAGGAGGGGCCGCGATGCGTGACGCCGTCATCGTGGAGGCCGTACGCACCCCGATCGGCAAGGGCAAGCCCGGCGGGGCCCTGTCCGGGGTCCACCCGGTCGACCTGCTCGCCCACGCCCTGAGCGCGCTGGTCGAGCGCAGCGGGATCGACCCGTCCCTGGTGGACGACGTGATCGGCGGCTGCGTCGACCAGGTGGGCGAGCAGGCCATGAACACCACCCGCTACGCCTGGCTGGCGGCCGGCCTGCCGGACTCGGTGCCCGCGGTCACCGTCGACCGGCAGTGCGGCTCGTCCCAGCAGGCCGTGCACTTCGCCGCCCAGGGAGTCCTGTCCGGCGCGTACGACCTGGTCGTGGCATGTGGCGTGGAGTCAATGAGCCGCGTGCCCATGTGGTCGAACGTGCCCGCCGGAGCCGACCCGTTCGGCCCCGCCGTGGCCGCCCGCTACCCGGAGGGCCTGGTGCCGCAGGGCATCAGCGCCGAGCTGATCGCCGCCAAGTGGTCACTCGGCCGCGAGCAGCTCGACGCGTTCTCCGCGCACTCGCACGCCAAGGCCGCCGCCGCGTCCTTCGCCGACGAGCTCGCACCCGTGGCGGGCCTCGACCACGACGAGTCGGTACGGCCGTCCACCACCGGGGAGATCCTCGCCGGGCTCCGGCCCGCCTTCGCCGACCCCGGCTACGCCGAGCGGTTCCCGCAGATCTCCTGGTCCGTCACGGCGGGCAACTCCAGCCCGATCAACGACGGGGCCGCGGCGGTGCTCATCACCACCTCGGAGACGGCGGCCCGCCTCGGCCTGAAACCGCTGGCCCGGCTGCACACCTTCGCCGTCACGGGCTCCGACCCGGTCCTCATGCTCACCGGCGTGATCCCGGCCACGGAGAAGGTCCTGCGCCGCGCCGGGCTCCGGCTGGCCGACATCGACCTGTTCGAGGTCAACGAGGCGTTCGCCAGCGTCGTACTGGCCTGGCAGCAGGAGACCGGCGCCGACCCCGCCAAGATCAACGTCAAGGGCGGCGCCATCGCCCTCGGCCATCCCCTGGGCGCCAGCGGCGCCCGCATCACCACCACCCTCGTCCACGCCATGCGCGAGCACGGCGCCCGCTACGCACTGCAGACCATGTGCGAGGCGGGCGGCCTGGCCAACGCCCTCATCCTGGAGCACACCTCATGAAGATCTCCGGCAGCACCGCCCTCGTCACCGGCGCGAACCGCGGCCTCGGCGCCGTCTTCGCCCGCGCCCTCCTGGAGCGCGGCGCCCGCACCGTCTACGCCGCCGCCAGGAACCCGGACACCGTCACCGACCCGGACCTGACGCCCATCGCGCTCGACATCACCGACCCGGCCGCCGTGACGGCCGCAGCCGGGCGCTGCACCGACGTGGACCTCCTGATCAACAACGCGGGCGTCCTCCTGCCGTACGGCCCCGGCCAGGAATCGGCCCGCGCGGAGATGGAGGTCAACTACTTCGGCACGCTCGCCATGAGCGACGCCTTCGCGCCCGTGCTGGCCCGCAACGGTGGCGGGGCCCTGGTGAACGTGCTGTCGGTGCTGTCGTGGGTGACGTTCCCGCACCTGCGCACGTACTCGGCGGCCAAGGCGGCGGCCTGGTCGCTGACGAACGCGCTGCGGGTGGAGCTGCGCGAGCAGGGCACCCACGTGCTCGGCGTGCACGCCGGCTACATCGACACCGACATGGCCGCCGGCGTCACCGACCCCAAGGTCAGCCCGGCCGAGGTGGTCGCGCAGGCGCTCGACGGCCTGGAGCAGGGCGCGTACGAGGTCCTGGCCGACGGCGTCAGCCAGAACGTCAAGGCCGCCCTGTCGGGCGGCCTCGAGCTCCTCTACCCCGCGCTCACTCCCCGCTAGGGCGTTCCTGCAGCACCCATCCGTTGCCGTCGAGATCGTTGAAGAACACGAACGAGTTCCACCGGCTGCCCTTGCCGTCGGCCAGGGTGCCGTCCTTCTCGTAGTGCTTGACGTCGCTGACCTCGACGCCGCGCCCGGCCAGCTCGGCCCGCGCGGCGTCGATGTCGGGCACCACGAGCTGCAGCCCCCGCACGGCACCCCCGGCGGGCGCGCCGATCACGATCGAGCAGGCCGACCCGCGCGGGGTGAGCTGCACGATCCGCGTGCCGGGGCTGATCCGGGTGTCGTGGTCGACCACGAACCCGAGCCGCTCGCTGTAGAACTGCTTCGCCTTCTCCACGTCGGCCACCGGGATCGACACCACCTCGAGCTTCCAGTCCACTGGGTCCCTTCCTTTCCGATGCTCTGTGCTGGTCTGTCACCAAAGCGTCGAACAGGCGGCCCCGGATTCGACCGGCTCTCCCGGCGGATCGTCTCAGCCCGCCGCCTCCCAGACGGCCTCGAACGCCACCGGGGTGATCTCGGTCAGCTCCCAGATCTCCAGCGGCTGGTCGGTGAGGAAGCCCTGCTCGTCGTGCAGGTGCCGCCACCAGTAGCGGCGGGCGGCGCGGTCGGCGCCCACCTCGACCTGCCGGACGGCCCAGTGCTCGCCGTCGCCCTCGACGCTCTCGAACAGCCAGGCGCGCCCGTCGTCGTCGCCCATGTGCCAGTAGTGGCGGGGGGCGTCGGACTCGGCGAGCTGCCGCACCAGCGGCCGGCGAAGATCTTCAGGAACCTCTGGAACCACGCTGACCACTCTAGACACGTCTCAGCGCTGGTACGCCCCGGCGTCCGGGGAACCGGTCAGGGGCTTGCCCGCGAGGTCCTTGGCGAAGGCCTTGCCGCCGTACCACCTGGCGGTGAGGGACACGCCGCGGCCCAGCGCCGGGGAGCCGGGGCGCAGGCGCAGGTCCGTACGGGAGACGAACTTCGGGTCGGCCATGACCGACTTGGGCCCGAGCTTGAACCTGGCCGTGCGGCCCTTGTACACGCTGCCGGCCTCGTCGGCGCCCGCGCCGTCCTCCCAGCCCGCCTCCCCGCCCACCAGGATCACGTTGTTGCGCAGCTTCAGGATCGACGGCGAGCACCCGTCGTGGCAGGACCAGCCGATGGTGTCCGCGGCCGGCAGATAGACCGAGTTGTGCACGGCGACCGTGCCCTTGACCGGGCCGACGATGTGGCGCGGGCCGCGGGTGATGAGGAAGGAGCCGCGGCTGCGCGAGGAGGTGACGACGTTGAAGGCGAAGAGGTTGCCGGTCGCGGTCTTGCCCTTCTGGGCGCCGAGCTCGGTGAACGTCTCGTTGTTCCGGGAGGTGTTGTGGGTGACCCGGTTGCGGTCGCCGTTGAAGATCTCCACGGCGGCGCCGTCGGTGCCGTAGTCCTCGCTCTTGGCGAAGCTGCCGGTGATGGTGTTGCCGGTCACCACGTTGTCGTCGCCGTTGAGGAGCACGCCGAACGCGCCGGAGTCGTTGTCGCCGCCGTCGTCGTTGACGCTCATCCGGTTGTTGTCGGTCAGGACGCTGTCGCGGATGGTGTTGCGCGAGCCGGACGGCGTGACGTACACGCCGGCGATGTTGCGGTCGGCCTGCACGCCGGCCAGCTCGTTGGAGTCGCCGCCGACCTCGAAGCCGGACCAGCGGCAGCCGGAGGCGCGCAGGCCGCTGATGCGCCAGTGGTTGCCCTTGACGACCACGCAGTCGGCCTCGCCGCCGCTGATCCTGGCGAGCGCGCCGCTGCCGTAGGCCCGGACGACGATGGGCCGGGCGGCGGTGCCGTTGGCCTCCAGCGTGAGCGGCCCGGTGAAGGAGCTGCCCCGCTTGAAGGAGACGGTGTCGCCCGGCTTGAGCTCGGCGGCGTTGACGTTGGCCAGCGACTTCCACGCGGCGGCCGCGCTGGTGCCGGCCGCCGCGTCGTCGCCCGACCTGGAGTCGACGTAGTAGGTGGTGCCCGCCTGTGCGCTCGTCTGGGCTGCGGCCGCGGACGGTACGGCAGGCAGGAGCGAGGCCATAACGGCTACGGAGAGCAACCTCATGCGAGCACACCACTATCTAGTTGGGGACACGGAGAATCAGCAGAGGCAACCGTAGCGTCATCGACGCGTGAGGCGCCACACACGTAGCGAAGGTCCTTCGCCGGGGATGACGTCACCGTCCGGCGCGTTGTACAGGCCGGTCGCGTGCGTGCCGAGGGCGAGCGGCTCGCCCGGCGCGCGGCGCGCGCACACCAGGAGTGACTCCTCGTACGTCTCGCGCGCGAAGACCAGGCAGTCGGCGTCGGCGTGCAGCCAGCGCAGGCCGCCGTGCCGCAGGGCGGGCTCGGCCCGGCGCAGCCCGAACAGCTCCCGGTAGCCGGCCAGCGTCTCCAGGTCCTGGTCGTGCGGCCGGTTCCAGGGCATCGGGGTGCGGGAGTGCTCGCCGTTCACGCCGGTCAGGCCGAACTCGCTGCCGGCGAAGACCATGGGCGTGCCCGGCAGCGTGGCCTGCAGGCCGAGCGCGAGCAGGTGGCGCTCGCGCGAGCCGGTCACCGTGCGGATGCGGGGCGAGTCGTGCGAGTCGAGGAGCTGCCAGGAGTGCACGAGCGAGCGCCACGACATCTGCGAGGCGAACGACCGGAACGCGGCCAGCGTGGCCCGGCCGTCGCGCTCCGGCACGCCGCCCGGGGCGCCGAGGAAGTGCTCCAGGTCCAGGCCGGGGTCGCGCAGCCAGGCCCAGACGGGCCGGGTGAAGCCGCCGTAGTTCATGGTGCCGTGCCAGCCGTCGCGGTCGAGGTCGCGGGTGGCGTCGTGGTTGTGCTCGGCGATGAAGGCGGCCTCGGGGCCGAGCTGGGCCCGCAGCAGGGCGGCGACCTCGTGGGCGTAGTCGTCGCCCCCGCGCCTGCCGGTCATGTTGGCCACGTCCACCCGCCAGCCGTCCAGCGGGCCGAGCCACTTCTTCAGCACCGCCGTCATGCTGGAGCGCACCAGCTCGCTGCCCCAGTTGAGCTTGGGCAGCGTCTTGAACCCCCACCAGGACTCGTAGTCGCCGGTCTCGGGGTCGAAGTAGAACATCTCGCGCTCGGGGGCGTTCACGTCGGAGACGGCCGCGGTGAACCATTCGTGCGCGTCGCCGCAGTGGTTGGTGGTGATGTCGCCGAGCAGCCGCATGCCCCGGTCGCGCAGCGCGCCGGACAGGCGGTGCAGGGCGTCGTCGCCGCCGAGCAGCGGATCCACGTGCTCGAAGTTCGAGGCGTCGTAGCGGTGGTTGGAGCGGGCGGGGAAGAACGGCGTCAGGTAGACGGTGTCGACGCCGAGGCTCTGGACGTGGTCCAGCCGCCGCACGATGCCGTCGAGGTCGCCGCCGTAGAACTGCTGCGAGGTGCCGGGGCCGGTGGCGATCACCGGGTCGCGGTCCCAGTCGCGCGGCATCGCCCAGTCGGGCACGTCGGGCATGGGCCCGGAGCGGTCGAAGCGGTCGGGAAAGATCTGGTAGACGATCGCGTCCGGCATCCACGACGGCGGCGCCTGGTGGCAGACCAGGCGGAAGTCGCCGGCGTCGGTGAGGTCGTGGCCGAACAGCCCGGCCGCGGTCAGCCAGGAGTGCCCGCTCCCGGTGCGCAGCAGGAAGCGGTACGGGGTGACGGGGTTGACCGCGGTGATCTCGGCCCGCCACCAGACGTCGGTGCGGCCGTACCCGCCCGCGTCCCGGCGCGAGGGGTCCGGGGACGCCTCGAAGTAGCGCGGCTCCCCGTCGTGCACCGCGCGCACGTGCACGCCGGTGACCCCCGCGGCCAGCGGCGCCCGCAGCCAGACCGTCACCCGCGAGCCGAGCTCGGGCCGCTGGTCGGAGACATACAGAGCTGAGCCGTCGTGATGCGGCTCCCCCAGATAGCGCATCTGCACCTATCCCTTGACAGCTCCGGCGGTGAGCCCGGAGACGATGTACTTCTGCAACCACAGGAACACACCGACCGTGGGAACGGCGGTGATCAGCGTGGCCGCGGCGAACATGCCGAAGTTCGCGTTGCGGTGGTCGCCGGCGATCATGCCGTACATGCCGACGGCGAGCGTCTTGCTCTCCGGGTCGCGCAGGAACACGTTGGCCATGAGGAACTCGCTCATCGTGCCGATGAACGCCAGCAGCGCGGTGACCGCGAGGATGGGCGTGACCAGCGGCATGATGACGCGCCAGAAGATCTGGGCGTGCGTGGCGCCGTCCACGGTGGCGGCCTCGTCCAGCTCCTTGGGCACCGTGTCGAGGAACCCCTTCATCAGCCAGGTGTTCACGCCGAGCGCGCCGCCGAGGTAGAGCAGCAGGAGCCCCCAGACGGTGTTGAAGCCGAAGGCCGGGTAGAGCTCGGTCACCTCGGTGAAGATCATGAAGATCGTCACGATGGCGAGGAACTGCGGGAACATCTGGATGAGCAGCAGCGCCAGCAGGCCGACGCGCCGCCCGGCGAAGCGCATGCGGCTGAAGGCGTACGCGGCCAGCATCGACAGCAGCAGGCTGGCGAACGACGACACCAGGGCGATGAAGACCGAGTTGAAGAACCAGCGGGCGAACGGGTAGGTGTCGGAGGTCAGCAGGTTGGCGAAGTTGTTCAGGCTCGCGCCGGTGGGCAGCAGGTCCGTGGAGGCCAGCGTGCCCATCGGGTTGATCGCGGCGGAGAGCACGAACAGGATCGGGAACACCGCGAACGCGCACACGATGAGCACGTAGGCGTGCCGTAGCGTCATCTTCACGCGTAGATCTCCTCCTGCCTGCGGGTGCGCCGGAACGCCACGGCCGAGATGACGGCCACGATGGTGAAGATGAACACCGAGATCGCCGCCGCGAAGCCGAACTGCGCGCCGCCCGCCCCGAACGCCAGCCTGAACGTGTAGGTGATGAGCAGGTCGGTGCCGCCCACCTGCGGGTTCTCGGCGGGGAAGGGGCCACCGTCGGTGGTGAGCGCGATGGCGTTGAAGTTGTTGAAGTTGTAGGCGAACGACGAGATCAGCAGCGGCGTGAGGGCGACGAGCAGCAGCGGCAGCGTCACCCGGCGGAACGCCCGCCACGGCGTGGCCCCGTCGATGGCGGCCGCCTCGGTCAGCTCGCGCGGGATGGCCTGCAGCGCGCCGGTGGTGACCAGGAACATGTACGGGAAGCCGAGCCACAGGTTGACCAGGATGACCCCGAACCGGGCGGTGCCCAGCTCGCCGAGCCAGTCGATGTTGGCGCCGAGCAGCTGGTTGATCAGGCCGAAGTCGCGGTTGAACATGTCGCGCCAGACCAGCAGCATGGCGAAGGCGGGCATCGCGTACGGCAGGATCAGCGCGATCCGGTAGAACCGGGTGCCGCGCATGCGCGGATGGTGCAGCGCCAGGGCCACCGACATGCCGAGCCCGAACGTGCCGAGCACGGAGACCAGGGCGAAGAAGATGTTCCAGCCCAGCACCCCCGCGAAGTATCCCGAAATAGTGGGATTTGTCAGCACGCGGGAGAAGTTGTCCAGGCCGACGTTGACCTGCCAGCCCTGTGCCAGGTGCTCGCCCTCGGCGTTGACGAAGTAGCCCTGCCCCTCGTCGGCCGTCCAGGTGCCGCCCTCGCCGCGTACGCAGTCGCAGCCGGCGTCGTACACCAGGGCGGCCTTGCCCTCGACGGCCCGGCTGAGCCCGTTCGCCTTGATCAGGCCGTCGCCGGTCGGGACGGCCAGCGCGGAGACCTCCGGCCCGCGGGCGGCCGCCTGGGGCGCCTTGAGCACGGTCAGCCCGGGCGCGCTCAGCACCTTGCCCGTGACGCCGACCTGCGCTCCGTCCAGCCGCGAGAGCCCGTCGGCGGTCCCCAGCGAAACCTGCTCGGTCGCCGGGTCCACCAGCAGGAACACCAGCTCCTCGCCGCGCAGCGCCACGGTCAGGGAGTACTCGGGCGAGCCGGGCGCCTGCCGGACCGAGCCGGTCTCGATGGCGGTGATCGCGGCGGCCTTGTCACCGCGGTGCCCGTCGCCGAAGTTCGTGAACGCGGTGGTCACCGTGTAGACGACGGGGAACACCTGGAAGGCGAGCAGGAAGACGGTGCCGGGAACGAGGTACTTGGCGGGGATGAAACGCCGGGTCAGGTAGAGGTAGGCGATGAGCGCGCCCACCGCGCACAGCAGCCCCAGCGAGACCCACGACCCGGCGGCGACCAGCGGCGGCACGGCGTAGAGCAGGATCGCGGCGGCGATGGCCAGCACCACGATCCTGCTCACCACGAACGCCGTGGTGATCTCCCGGCGGGGCCGCGGAGCCGGCTCGGCCGGCCCCGCGCCCTCTCTGGGTGCCTCACGCACGTCCAGAGCCATGACGTCAGTTCTTGAGCGAGCCGTCGATGGCCTTCTGCGCCGCCGCGGCGGCCTTGGCCGCGTCGCCGCCCTTGACCACGGCCGTCTCCGCGATGCCGAACGGCTCCCAGATGGCGGCCATCTCGGGGATGGCGGGCATCGGCATGCCGTCCTTGCCGGCGTCCATGAACTTGGCCGCGTCCGGGTCGCTCGCCTGGACCTCCTGGAGGTCGGCGGTCAGCGCCGGGGGCCGCGGGTCGGCGTCGTAGAGCGCCTTGGCGACGTCCTTGTCGGTCACGTAGTTGGCGACGAACTCCTGGGCCAGGGCCTTGTTCTTGCCCTTGGAGGCGACGAAGAAGCTCTGCACGCCGACGAAGGGGGTGGCGGGCTCGCCGTCCTTGAACGACGGCACGGCCGTGATGTCGTACGTGATGCCGCCCTTCTTGACCTCGCTGATCGCCCACGGGCCGGAGACGAGGTAGGCGCACTTGCCGCCGGCGAAGTTGACGATGTAGTTCTCGTTGGTCAGCGAGGTGCGCAGGGCGCCGTCGCCCTTCTCGCCGAGCGCCTTGAGCTTCTAGAACGCCTTGACCGACTCCGGCGAGCCGAGCCGCACCTGCTTGGGGTCGGGGTCGCCGGTGGCCGTGGCGCCGAACAGGGCGCCGCCGCCGGAGGCGAAGATCGGGTAGACGTGGAAGGCGTCGCCCTTCTGGCCGACGGGGATGCAGAGCACCTCCTTGACCTTGCCGTCCTTCTTGAGCTCCGTGCCCTTCTCGATCATGTCCTCGATCGTGGCGGGCGCGTCGGGGGCGAGCTCGGTGTTGCGGATCAGGGCGATGTTCTCGACCGCGTACGGGGCCCCGTAGATCTGGCCGTTGAACGTCACCGCCTGGATCGCCTTCGGGGAGAAGGCCGCCTTCTGCTCCTCGGTCAGGGTGACCGGGTCGATGGCGCCGCTCTGCACCAGGTTGCCGATCCAGTCGTGCGCGCCGATCATGATGTCCGGCCCGCTGCCCTGCTGGGAGGCGGTCAGGAAGGTCATCTGGTTGTCCTTGCTGATCTCCTTCACCTCCACGGTCACGCCGTTCTCGGTGCCGAACCGGTCCGCGAAGGGTTTGAGCGGCTGCACCCGGCTGGGGTCCGCCCAGATCACGAGCGTGCCGCCGCCGGCCGCCGCGGTGGGGGCGGAGGCTGACGCACTGGGTGCCGCCGGTGCCGCCGACTGGGAACTGCCGCACGCCGTCGCGGCGAACGCGAGGGTGGCGAGGGCTGCCACACCCAGAGCCCGCATGCGCATGGGGGACCTCCTGAGGTCACGGAGGAACGGCGGCGCGACACGCGCCGCCGTCAGAGGAAAGCTTGAACGTTTCCGGGACGTTAGCGGCTCTTTGCAAGAATTGGAAGAACTTGCGAAAGAGCGTTACCTGATCCAGATCCTGCCCAGCCTGCCTGACCTGGCGGGCAACCCGTCCCGGCGGCTGCGGAGGAGATCTGCAACTTTCCGAAACTTGCACTTGACCATGGGCGGGCGATCGCGACATCCTTCACAGAACATCACCCGACATCTCGGGTCATCCGGGGGAAGGACAACCATGCTCGGCAACGACGACTGGTGGCGCGACGCCGTTGTGTACCAGGTCTACCCGCGAAGCTTCGCCGACGCCAACGGCGACGGCGTCGGCGACCTCGCAGGCGTGCGCGAGCGCCTGGACTATCTGTCCGAGCTGGGCGTGGACGCCATCTGGCTGAGCCCCTTCTACACCTCCCCCATGGCCGACGGCGGCTACGACGTGGCCGACTACCGGGACGTGGACCCGATGTTCGGCTCGCTCGCAGACTTCGACGCGCTCGTCGCCGACGCGCACGCCAAGGGCATCAGGGTCATCGTGGACCTGGTGCCGAACCACTCCTCCGACCAGCACCCCTGGTTCAAGGCCGGCCTGCGTGACCGTTACGTCTTCCGCGACCGGCCCAACGACTGGGAGTCGATCTTCGGCGGCCCGGCGTGGACGCAGGTCGAGGACGGGCAGTGGTACCTGCACCTGTTCGCCCCCGAGCAGCCGGACCTCAACTGGGACAACCCGGAGGTGCGCGCCGAGTTCCGCGACATCCTGCGCTTCTGGCTCGACCGGGGCGTGGACGGCTTCCGGATCGACGTGGCGCACGGCATGATCAAGGCCGCGGGCCTGCCCGACGTGGGGCAGAAGGACGGCCCCCAGGCCGAGATGCTGGGCGACGAGCAGGTGCCCTACTTCGACCAGGACGGCGTGCACGACATCTACCGCGAGTGGCGGCCGATCCTCGACTCCTACCCGGGCGGGCGGATGGCGGTGGCCGAGGCGTGGGTGTCCTCGCCCGAGCGCCTGGCCCGCTATGTGGGCCCGGACGAGCTGCACCAGGCGTTCAACTTCGAGTTCATGATGGCGGACTTCCACGCAAAGTCGTTCCGCAACGTGATCGAGAAGTCCCTGAAGGAGGCCGAGCTGGTCGGCGCGCCCACCACATGGGTGCTGTCCAACCACGACAAGCCGCGCCACGTCACCCGGCACGGCGGCCTGGCCCGCGCCCGGGCGGCCACCCTGCTCATGCTGGCCCTGCCCGGCTCTGCCTACCTCTATAACGGCGAGGAGCTCGGCCTGCCCGAGGTGCTCGACCTGCCCGACGAGCTGCGCCAGGACCCGGCGTTCCGGCGGCGGGGCGACAGCCGCGACGGCTGCCGGGTGCCGCTCCCGTGGATCTCCGCCGAGGGCCTGGGCTGGCGCGACCCGTGGCTGCCGATCCCGGCCGAGTGGTCGGCGCTGTCGGCCGAGGCCCAGGAGGACGACCCCGCCTCCACGCTGAACCTCTACCGGGCCGCGCTGAAGCTGCGCAAGCGGCACCCGGCGCTCGGCGGCGGCACACTGACGTGGCTCGACTCCCCCAAGGACGTGCTGGCCATCGAGCGCGACCCCGGGCTGGTCGTGGTGCTGAACACCGGTGAGGAGCCGGTGCGGCTCGACGTGGCCGGCGAGGTGCTGCTGTCCAGCGGCCCGCTCGCGGCCGACGGCACCCTCCCGCCCGACACCACAATCTGGCTGCAGCGCTGACGATTGGCGGAATCTTTCCCTCTACCCGGCAAATACCCGACAAATGGCAGCAATCACGCTCGGTAACCTCGGGGAGTGGCACCCTGGTGGGCCAGGTCCCTGCGCGGACGCGTCACCCTCATCGCGACGGCTGTAGCGGCCCTCGTGCTGATCCCCGTGGCCATCGGCGGCATCCTCACCGCGCGGGCCCTGATCGCCGCCAGCGTCTACAACGCCACCAGGGACACCGCCGAGCGGATCGCGTACGAGATGCGCGGGGGCGCCCTGCCCATGGGCGCCTCCATCCCGCTGCCCGACCCGTCGGTGGACCTGATCCAGATCGTCGGGCCCGACGGGCGGTTCCTGGCCACCAGTGACGCGGCCAGGAACCTGCCGCCGCTCAGCGACGTGCGCCCCACCACGGAGAACCGGGTGGTCAACACCACCAGCTGCCTGCCCACCGAGTGCGTACACCTGTCGGCGGTGCGGGTGTCCATGTACTCCGACTCCCCCATCGTCTACGCCGGCCGCAGCACACCCGACGCGCTGGCCGGCCGGACCCTCGAGGTCATCGTGCTCGCCGAGGTGGCCCTGCTCATCGCGCTGGCCGCGTGGGCGACGTGGCTGGTCACCGGCCGGGCGCTGAGACCGGTGGCGACCATGCGCGCCGAGCTGGACGCCGTGCACGCCGGCGACCTCAGCCACCGCGTCTCGCAGCCGCCGGGCGACGACGAGGTGGCCCAGCTCGCCCGCGCCGTCAACGGCACGCTGGCCCGGCTGGAACGTTCCGCACAGCAGCAGCGCCAGTTCGCCTCCGACGCCTCGCACGAGCTGCGCACCCCGATCGCCGGCCTGCGGGCCCAGCTGGAGAGCGCCCAGCTCTACCCGGACGACACCGACATGGAGGCGCTGGTCGAGAGCGCGCTGCGGGACACCGACCGGCTGGAGGCGATCATCACGGACCTGCTGCTGCTGGCCAGGATCGGCTCCCGGGTGGACATGGCCAAGGAGCGCATCGACCTGGCCGACCTGGTGCGCCAGGAGCTCGCGGTACGCAGCGACAAGATCCCCGTGCGCGTGGACCTGGCCGAGGGGGTGGTGGTCGAGGGCGTACGCCTGCAGCTGGCCCGGGTCCTGACGAACCTGCTGGACAACGCCCAGCGGCACGCCGAGCACACGGTCCGGGTCACGGTCTCCCGGGAAGTCCCCAGGGAGGGCCCCAGGGACGGGCACAGAGACACCCCCAGAGACGGCCACAGGGACGGCGGCACGGCGGTGCTGGCGGTGGAGAACGACGGCATGGAGATAGCCGTGGAGGACCGCGAGCGCATCTTCGAGCGCTTCACCCGCCTGGACGCCGCCCGCAGCCGCGACGCCGGCGGCACCGGGCTGGGGCTGGCCATCGCGCGGGACGTGGCGATGGCGCACCGCGGCCAGATCTGCGTGGAGGACTTCAGGGGAGGCGCCAGGTTCGTCCTGCGCCTTCCGGCCGTCTGAGCGGCCTTTTCCAGAAGTCCGGCGCTTTCGTCGTCCCGCAGGCTCTCTCCCACCGCACTTCGGCTGGGGTCCTGATGAGGAGCGGGCCGCCTCTCGGCGGGGAGAGCCGGAGCGGCCGCGATGGGGCCTCCGGCAGGGGAGGCCCGTCGCAGCCGGTCGTGGGGCCGTCAGGCAGGGCGCCGGGCGGCCGTTGTGGGGGCGTCCGGCAGGACGCCGGGCGGCGGTCGTGGGGCGTCAGGCGGGGGACATCTGCTTGGCGGGTTCGCGCGGTTCGTCGCCCGTGTCCCCGCCGGTCCCGGCGTCGTCGTCGTCCAGCAGCGTGGCCTCGTCGAACGGCGCCTGCCCGGCCAGCACGCGGTCGGCCCGCTCCCGGTCGAACTCCCCGGTCCAGGTGCCGACGAGTACGGTGGCCACGGCGTTGCCGGCGAAGTTCGTCAGTGCCCTGGCCTCGGACATGAACCGGTCGATGCCCACGATGAGGCCCACGCCGTCCACCAGCTCGGGCCGGTGCGCCTGCAGGCCGCCGGCCAGCGTGGCCAGCCCCGCCCCGGTCACGCCCGCCGCGCCCTTGGACGCGATCATCATGAACAGCAGCAGCGCCACCTGCTCCCCGAACTCCAGCGGCGACCCCGTGGCGGTGGCGATGAACAGCGTGGCCATGGTCAGGTAGATCGCGGTGCCGTCGAGGTTGAAGGAGTAGCCGGTCGGCACGGTGATGCCCGCCACGGTCTTGCTCACGCCCAGGTGCTCCATCTTGGCGATGAGCCTGGGCAGGGCCGTCTCCGACGACGACGTGGACAGGATCAGCAGGAACTCGCGGCCCAGGTAGCGCAGCAGCGACCACAGGTTGATCCGGGCGACCAGCCACAGGATCGTGCCCAGCACCACGCCGACGAACAGCAGACACGTCACGTAGAAGGCGACCATGATGATGGCCAGGCTCTTGAGCGCCTCGATGCCGGTGGCGCCCACGACGGCCGCGATCGCCCCGAACGCGCCCACCGGCGCCGCCCACATGATCATGGCGAGGATGCGGAACACGAGCCGCTGGAAGTGCTCCACCCCGCGCAGGATCGGCGCGCCCTTGGGCCCCATGGCCTGCAGCGCGAACCCGGTCAGCAGCGCGACCAGCAGCGCCTGCAGCACGGAGCCGTCGGTCAGCGCCGACACGACCGTCTCGGGGATGATGCCGAGCAGGAAGTCGACCGTGCTGGCGTCCGCCCCCTTGGCCGCCTCCGCCTCGGCGGCCTGCCGGGCGGTGTCGGTGAGCTGCAGCCCGGAGCCGGGGTCGATGAGGTTGCCCACGACCAGGCCGATGACCAGCGCTACTGTGGACATGACGATGAAGTAGCCGAGGGCGAGGCCGCCGACCTTGCCGACCTTGGCGGCCTGGCGCACCGAGCCGATCCCGAGCACGATCGTGCAGAAGATGATGGGACCGATCACCATCTGGATCAGCGCGACGAAACCGGTGCCGAGGGGTTTGAGCTCCTTGCCCACGTCCGGCCAGATGAAGCCGACCAGGATCCCGAGCAGGACCGCCACGATGACGGCCAGGTAGAGATAGCGAGTGCGATCGCGCATAGGGGGGTTCTCCGGCTTTTTGGGAGGGACCTTCTTGATGTGCGACTATGCGGCTCACCAGTGATGCAGGTCACTATTGAGTAAGTTTCGTTCACGAAAGAGATGTCAGATGCGGCGCTGGAGCCTGGCGGGGCAGATGCTCGTCCTGCAACTGCTCGTGGTCGCCGTCACCGTGGCGGGCGGCGCGGCGCTCGCCCTGGTGCAGGCCCGCGAGCTGCTCACCGAGGAGGCGGGCCGCACGGCGAGCGCCGTCGCGGTCAGCGTGGCGGCCTCCCCGGACGTGCTGGACGCCCTGGACGAGGCGGATCCGAGCACGCGGCTGCAGCCGTACGCGGAGCGCGTGCGCACGGCGACCGGGGTCGACTTCGTCACCATCATGAAGCCCGACGGCACCCGCTACACCCACCCGAACCGGGCCGAGATCGGCAAGCGGTTCCTCGGGCACACCGGGCGGGCCCTGGCGGGTGAGACGTTCACCGAGACCTACACCGGCACGCTCGGCGCCTCCAGGCGGGCGGTCACGCCGGTCATGGCGGACGGGCGGGTGCGCGCGCTGGTCAGCGCCGGCATCACGATCGACAGGATCAGCGGCAGGTTGCGCGACCAGCTCGCCTGGGGCGCGCTGCTCGTCGCGCTCGCGCTGTCCCTGGGCGCGGCGGGCACCTGGCTGGTCACCGCCCGGCTGCGCCGCCAGACGCACGGCCTTGGCC
>NZ_JBQQCB010000044.1:0-82929 GCF_052246675.1 Nonomuraea sp. KM90
GGTTACGGCGGTTATGGCGGGAAGGAAACACCCGGTTACATTCCGAACCCGGAAGTTAAGCTTCTCAGCGCCGATGGTACTGCACTCGGGAGGGTGTGGGAGAGTAGGTCACCGCCGGACAATCTTTATAGAAAGAGCCCCGATCGGCTATGATCGGGGCTCTTTTTATTTCCCCATGCATAGGGTGTTTTCCGGGCATGACGCAGTTTCGGTGGCGTCGGTCAGAGTACGCCGTCACCCTGGATGAATGACGGCGTCACCCCCTTCAGAGCCGACCTCCGGATCGGCACGACATAAACACCGGCGTTCGCGGCTCCTCACCTGGATGGTTGTCCCGGTTTCGCTCACTTTGTTGGCCGCCGGGGCGGCGGACGTCATGGCGGACGCGTTGGGGATGCCGGGCACGCTGCTGATGTTTCTGGACGAGCAGGACAGCCTGATCAGCATCTCCCTGGGGAGCGTCGGGTTGCTCGTCGCAGGTGCGCTGGCTGCGTCGCATCGCCGACGCCGGCGTCCCACTTCGGCCAGGATGCCGCCGCCGCACGGATCGTCGCTCGCCGGATGCGGTTCCGGCCCTGCGAAGGCTCCCGGTGGCGCGGGTGATCCTGAGCGGCCCCATGTGCCCTCCCCGCTGGCCGCCCCCACGCCGGACGCGCCCCCGCTGGCGGGTGGCGTCGATCCGAGACCGACTGACGAGCCTGGCCAGGTGGTCGGTGCGTCTGGTGAGTCGCCGGAGTTCGACTCTCCGTCGGGGTCCGACCCGCGAACGGGGTCCGACCCGCGAAGGGGAACGGGCGCCCAAGCGGAATCCGACTCGCGAGCGGGATCCGGCACCGGATCAGGGATGGGTGCACAAGCGGGGTCCGACGCTCGCGCCGGGTCCGAGGCGCGTGCGGGGTCCGAGGCGCGTGCGGGGTCCGACGCCTGTGCGGACGCCGACACTGCGGGGAGCGACGCCCACGCGGAGTCTGACGCTCGTGCAGAGTCCGGCCCTCGTGCGGGGTCTGGCGGGCGGGGGCGGACTGGCGCGTCGTCGGGGTCCGAGCCCCGAGTGGGGGCCGACGCGGGTGCGGGGGCAGACGTCCCTGCGGGTGCCGGGGCCTCGGGGGATGGGCGGGCGGCGGGCCGTGGGTCAGCTGTAGTCGCAGGGGATATGGAACGTTCCATTGCTGTGGGTGGGGATAACGCCGGGGTGGCGATGACCGGGGACGGGGCGACCGCCGTGACCGTCGGTCATGTGGACGTCGTCGGTGACGTGCGTCTGCCGCCCCGCCCCCCGGTGCCCACCCGCCCCGTGCAGCTCCCGCCCCGTCCTCCGCGGCTGCTCGGGCGCGACGAGGTGGTGGCGGGGCTGCGGGAGCGTCTCATCGCCGGGCCGGTCGAGCCGTGCGTGGTCGCCGTGTACGGGCTCGGCGGCGTGGGCAAGACCAGCCTCGTCCTCGAGTACGCCCACCGCCACCACCAGGACTACCAGCTCGTCTGGCAACTGCCCGCCGCCGACCCGGCCGTCCTGTCGGCCGCGTTCGCCCGGCTGGCGGCGTTGCTGGGGTTACGGGACATGGTCGACGCCGCAGATCCGGTCGATCAGGTGCATGCCGTGCTCGCCGCCCACGCCGGCCCCTGGCTGCTGATCTTCGACAACGCCCCGGAGGCCGATGCGCTGCGCCCGTACCTCCCTCCGGCGGGACCCGGGCATGTGCTGATCACCAGCCGGTCCGGGAGCTGGCCTCGGGAGCAGGGGCTGGAGCTGCCGGTGCTGGAGCCGGAGCCGGGGGCGGCGCTGGTGCTGGCGCGCTCCGGGCAGGACGACGGCGCCGCCGCCTCCGCCGTGGTGGCCGAGCTGGGCGCGCTGCCGCTGGCGCTGGAGCAGGCCGCCGCGTACATGGCCGAGACCGGCCTGACCCTCTCGGAGTACCTCGACCTGCTGCACGACCAGCGCGCCGAGCTGCTCGCCCAGGGCCAGGCGTGGGGATACCAGGAGCGCGTCACCACCACCTGGCAGCTGTCGTTCAGGAACCTGGCCCGCACCAGCCCCCAGGCGATCGCGCTGCTGCGCGTGCTGGCCTGCTACTCCCACGAGGCGATCCCGTACCACCTGCTGCTCTCGCAGCTCGAACGGTGCAGCCCGCGCGAGTTGCTGGCCGCGGACGTGCGGCGGCAGCGGGCGTACGGGCGGTTGCCGAACCCGCGGCTGTTCCGCGACGTGCGCCCCTGGCTCAGCGCGCTGGGGGTGTTGCAGCGGCTGCCGCGCGACACCATCACGGTCAACGCCGCCGTCGCCGCGCTGCGCGGCCACAGCCTGATCGGCCTTCCGGCGGAGGGGAACCTGTCGGTGCACCGCCTGGTGCAGGCCGTCACTCTCGACCAGCTTCCACCCAACGAGCAGCAGCGCTGGCGCGACGCGGCCGCCGTGCTCCTGGAGTCCGTGCTGCCCGACGACCCCGCCCACGCCGGCACGTGGTCCCGGTACGCCCACTTGCTGCCGCACATCCTGGCCGTGCTCGTCCCGTCCTCGCCCGGGATGGCCAAGACCGCGCAGTATCTCGGGGCGAGCGGCGACTACCGTACGGCGAGGGCGTTGTTCAGGGAGATCAGCGAGGCCCTGACCGCGAGGCTGGGCGCCGAGCATCCCGCCACGCTGACCGCCCGGCACGAGCTGGCCCGGTGGACCGGCGAGCTGGGGGACGCGGAGTCGGCGCGGCGGCAGTACGCGGCCCTGCTGCCCATCCGCGAACACCGGCTCGGCCCCGAGCACCCGATCACGCTGACGATCCGGCACGAGCTGGCGCGGTGGACGGGTGAGCTGGGGGACGCGGTGGCGGCGCGGGACCAGTACGCGGCATTGCTGCCGGTCAGGGAGCGGGTGCAGGGTCCGGAGCACCCCAACACGCTGACCATCCGGCACGAGCTGGCGCGGTGGACCGGCGAGCTGGGGGACGCGGAGTCGGCGCGGCGGCAGTACGCGGCATTGCTCCCGATCTACGAGCGCGTGCTCGGTCCCGAGCACCCCGACACGCTGACCACCCGCCACAGCCTCGCGCAGTGGACCGGGCGGGCGGGCGATCCGGTGGCCGCCCGGGACCAGTACGCCGCGCTCCTCCCCGTACGCAGCCGCGTGTCCGGACCCGAGCACCCCGACACCCTCATCACCCAGGCCAACCTGGCCCAGTGGACCGGCCAGGCGGGGGACCCGGCGGCGGCCAGGGACCAGTACGCGGCCCTGCTCCCCATCCGCGAGCGGGTCCAAGGCCCGGACCACCCCTCCACCCTGATCAACCGGCACGAGCTGGCCCGGTGGACGGGCGAGCTCGGGGACGCGGTGGCGGCGCGCGATCAGTACGCGGCCCTCCTGGTCGTGCGCGAGCGCGTGTCCGGCCCCGAACACCCCGACACGCTGACCATCCGGCACGAGCTCGCCCGGTGGACGGGTGAGCTGGGGGACGCGGCGGCGGCCCGTGATCAGTACGCGGCCCTGCTGCCCATCCGGGAACGCGTCCAGGGCCCCGATCACCCCGACACCCTGACCGCCCGCGCCAACCTGGCGCAGTGGACCGGCCAGGCGGGGGACCCGGCAGGGGCCCGCGACCACTGCGCCGCGCTGCTGCCGGTCCGGGAACGCGTCCTCGGCCCCCAGCACCCCGCCACCCTGATCACCCGCCACGAGCTGGCCCGGTGGACCGGCGAGCTGGGCGACGCGGTGGCGGCCAGGGCCCAGTACGCCGAGCTCCTCGTCCGCCGCGAGCGCGCCTCCGGCCACGAGCACCCGGACACCCTCACCACCCGGCACAACCTCGCCTTCTGGACCGGCCAGGCCGGGGACCCGGCGGCGGCCCGCGACCAGTGCGCGATGCTGCTGCCGGTCAGGGAACGGGTGCTCGGCCCCGAACACCCGGACACACTGATCACCCGGCACAACCTCGCGTACTGGACCGGCCAGGCCGGTGACGCGGTGGCGGCGCGCGCCGAGTACGCGGCGCTGCTGCCGGTCAGGGAGCGGGTGCTCGGGCCCGAACACCCCGACACGCTGACGATCCGGCACGAGCTGGCCCGGTGGACGGGTGAGCTGGGGGACCCGGTGGCGGCCAGGGACGCGTACGCCGCCCTGCTGCCCCTGCGCGAGCGCGCCTCCGGCCGCGAGCACCCCGACACGCTGACCGCCCGCGCCAACCTCGCGTACTGGACCGGCCGCGCGGGTGACCCGGCGGCGGCCCGCGACCAGTGCGCGGCGCTGCTGCCGGTCCGGGAGCGCGTGCTCGGCCCCGGCCACCCGGCGACCCGCACCACCAGGGAGCAACTCGCCTACTGGGGGGAGCAGGCCCGATGAAGCGGCGGGCGTGGCCGTGATGGAACGGCCCACGGGGCGAGCGGTCCGGCTGTCGTGGAAGGGGGCTAATGGGTGCTGAGCGTGGCCGCCGCGACCACCAGCAACATCGTGCCCGACACGGCCGAGATCCGCCGCGCCGCCTTCGGGGTGCCGGCCAGGGCGCGGCCGGCCCGGGCCGTGGCGACGGCGGCCAGGCCGTAGAGCAGGCCGCAGTTCACGACGTGCAGCAGGCCGAGCGCGGTCAGCTGGACGCCCAGCGGAAGTCCCGTGCCGGGCGCGATGAACTGCGGCATCAGCGACAGGTACAGCAGCAGGCCCTTCGGGTTGAGCAGGGCCGTGAGCATGCTCTGCCGCAACACCCGGCCCGCAGGCTGGGCCGGCGGCTCGGCCGGTGGCGAGCCGGGTGCGGGGCCGGTGCGGCTCCTCAGCGACATCAGCGTCCTGACCGCGAGGAACACCAGGTACGCGGCCCCGGCGTAGCGCATCGCGGGCAGGGCGGCGGGGACGGCGCGCAGCGCGGCGGCCAGCCCGGCGGCGGCCAGGACGGTGTGCACGGCGTAACCGCAGCAGATGCCCGCCACCGCCGTCAGCCCCGTCCGGCGGCCCGCCCCGAGGGAGCGGGCCGTCACGTAGAGCAGGTCGGGGCCGGGGGTGCAGATGAGCAGCAGATCCATGCCCAGGAAGAGCAGCAGGAGCCGGGTGTCCACGACGATGTACCTCCTCCGTGGTGACGGTAGCCGGGGAGGGTTGGCAGGCGATGGTGGATTCGTGCCGACACGGTGGGCTGCGTGGCACGATGTTGCGTCATGGACAGGATTGACCGCAGGATTCTCCAGGAGCTGCAGCGGGACGGGCGGCTCAGCAACACCGAGCTGGCCGACAGGGTGGGGCTCACGCCGTCACCGTGCCTGCGCCGGGTGCGGCAGCTGGAGGAGAGCGGCGTCATCCGCGGCTATCGGGCGCTGCTCGACGGGGGCGCGGTGGGGCGCGGGTTCCAGGCGTTCGTCACGGTGGTGATGCGGTACGAGGACCACGACACGGTGGCGGAGTTCGAGCGGCGGGTGGCGGAGATGCCCGAGGTGGTGGAGGCGCACCGGCTCTTCGGGGATCCGGACTTCCTGCTGCGGATCGCGGTGGCGGATCTGGCGGCCTACGAGCGGTTCTACTCCGAGACGTTGTCCGGGTTGCCCGGGGTGGCGCAGGTGACCTCGCACCTGGCGATGAAAGCCGTGAAGGCGGACACCGGCCTGCCGGTGATCGGCTGAGCTCGCACGGAGGGGTCGAGGGCGCGTACGCCGGTGACGGGGCTGAGGGCCCGCACACGCCGGTGCGGGCCCCGGCGGCTTACTGGGGCAGGACCAGGAGGGCGTCGCCGACGGCGCGCTCGGCGCCGTCGGACGGGCGGTTGACCAGCTTGTTGCCGACCACCATGGCCGTCGAGCCGCCGCCGTCGAAGTTGATCGCCTGCGTCGCGCCCAGCCAGCGCATGAACTGGGCGGCCTCCACGAAGTTCGCCCCGATCGTCACCCCGGGCTGCCGCCCGTCGATGGTGACCAGGATCAGGCTGCCGTTGCGGGTGGTGCCGAGGAGGGTGCGCGGGTGGCGGCGCAGGATCATGTTCATCGAGTCGTGCCCGTCGCGCTTGGCGGTGATCTTCACCCTGCCGTTGCGTACGAGGCCGACGCCGCCCGCGATCACGTTCAGGTCGGGGGTGAGCTTGAGCGCCCGCTTCGTCCGCAGGTCCACGACCTTCGTATCGATCTTGACCGTCCACTCCTGCCAGGCGTGCTCGTTGAGCCAGTCGGAGGCCACGCCGTTGCCGTGCAGCACTCGCATGCCGGCGGTCACCGCGCCGCCCGAGGCGCGCAGGCCCACGACCCTGCCGTTGGCGTCGAGGACGGCGTCGGTCCCGCCGGTGGGCGTCTTGGCTCCGTACTCCTCCGTGTACAGCACCAGCTCGTCCGTCGTCGCGGCCCGGTTGACGCCGTTGACCTCGACCCGCTCGCCGTCCTGCGAGATCGCGGTGATGTCGGTCTTCAGCTCGGTGATCTTGGCGGTGCGGCCCTTGAGCACGACGGCCGAGCGGCCTTCGATGGCCTCGCTCAGCAGCTTGCCGCCGACCACGGACGCGCCCACGGGCTCGCCGCGCAGCGCCTTGTCGGTGTGGATGTTGAAGAAGCCGCCGTTGAGGCCGACGATGGCGTTGCGGGCCTTGGCCATCGACGAGACGGTCTCCCGCTTGGCCACGCTGGTGCCGAGCGAGGCGGCGTACGAGCCGCGGAACGTCTTGACGTCGATCATGAGGACTCTGGCGTCCCACGGGCCGGTGGTCTTGAGACCGTCGTCGCCGAGGTAGTCGACCTTGACCTTCAGGCCCGCGTCCTTGAGCTGCTTCGCCTTCTCCTCGGCCTTCTTCTTGTCCTTGAAGGACCACAGGCCGACGCGGACCATGTACTCGGTCTTGGCGGGGGCGTCGGCGACCGCCGGCCGGACGATCTTCTGCAGGCTGGCGGCCTCGCCGGTCGCCTCCACCTCGGCGACCTTGGTCTCGGCGTTCGGGAGTGTCCCGGTGTCGCGGCCGTTGGGCATCAGGACGGTCACCGTGTAACCGTCGGTGTGCGAGCCCGCCTTCACGTCGTACAGGTCGATGCCCTGCGTCACGGCGGTCATCGTCTTGGTCGGCACGGGCCGGGTGCCCAGCGGGAACTTGGCCGACGGGAACCTCACCGACAGCTGCTCCGCTGTCGCGGGCAGCGCGGTGAGGGTGAGCGCCGCGGCTATGGCCAGGCCGCCGGCGAGGGTGCGTCGAGACATGAACTCTCCAGAGGGCGGAAAAGGGACCGCACCATAGTGGCGAGATCAAGGTCTCCGGGTCAGGGGAACACGCCAAACGAGTAAAGAGGTTACGAGATTGACACCACGAACCGATACCATTCGTATATGACTCGCATCTGCATGTGGTGGCGGCCGACAGACGGCCGCTGAATTCCCATGCGTGGGCCGTCCCCGAGACGGCCCCGGCAAGCGGGGTGGCTCCTCTCCGGGACGGCATGATCCCAAAGGAGAGAGACCTCATGAACGACGTCGTGCTCACGGGTGACCGCCCGACGGGCCGCCTGCATCTCGGCCACTATTTCGGCTCGCTGGCCAACCGGGTGGAGCTGCAGGACCGCTATCCGATGTACGTGCTGATCGCCGACTATCAGGTGATCACCGACCGTGACGTACCTGGCGAGATCCGGCGGCACACCACCGAGCTGCTGCTCGACTATCTCGCGGTCGGCATCGACCCGGCCAAGGTCACGATCTTCCAGCACAGCGCGGTTCCCGAGCTGAACCAGCTCCTGCTGCCGTTCCTGAGCCTGGTGTCGGTGGCCGAGCTGCGGCGCAACCCCACGGTGAAGGACGAGATCGCGCACAGCTCCCAGCAGGCGGTGAGCGGCCTGATGTTCACCTATCCGGTGCACCAGGCGGCCGACATCCTGTTCTGCAAGGGCACGCTGGTGCCCGTGGGCAAGGACCAGCTGCCGCACCTGGAGGTGACGCGGCTGGTCGCGCGGCGCTTCAACGAGCGCTACGGCGCGGTGTTCCCGCTGCCTGACGCCCTGCTGGGGGAGCAACCGCTGCTCAAGGGCCTGGACGGCGGCAAGATGAGCAAGAGCCGGGGCAACGCGATCGCCCTGTCGGCCACCGAGGACGAGACGGCCGCCCTCATCCGCGGGGCCCGCACCGACTCCGACCGGCTGATCACTTTCGACGAGGTACGCAGGCCGGAGGTGGCCAACCTGCTCACGCTGACCGGCCTGTGCCTGGGCCGCCCGCCGCACGAGCTCGCCGACGAGATCGGGGACGGCGGGGCCGCCACGCTCAAGCGCGTGGCGACCGAGGCGGTCAACGAGTTCCTGCGCCCGATCAGGAGGCGCCGGGCCGAGCTGGCCACGGCCGACGTCCGGCAGATCCTGGCCGACGGCAACGCCAGGGCCCGCGAGCGGGCGGTCCTCACGCTCGACGAGGTGAGGGCCGCGATGGGGTTCTAGCCACGGCCAGCTCCGTGGCGGGGGAGCCGAACGGGCGGCGGTGCCGGACCCCGCGGAAGCCGGCCGCCCGCAGCAGGCCCGCCACCTCGCGCAGCGCGCGTACCCTGCCGCCCACGGCGACCAGGTAGTTCAGGTCCAGCAGGCGCAGCAGGGTACGGCTGGCCCGGCCCGGCATGACGCTGTCGGAGAACTGGTCGCCGACCACGATGGTGCCGCCCGGGTTCAGCGCCGCCGCCACGCGCCGGAACAGCTGGGCCGCCTCCTCGTCGGTCAGCCCGTGCACGATGTTGAACAGCATGACGACGTCGTACCCGTCGCCGAGGTCGTCGTCCAGGAACGACCCGGCGCGCAGCGTCAGCCGGGGATGCTCGGCGGCGGCCTCCAGCGCCCGCGGCAGGTCGATCACGGTGGCCCGCAGCCCGGGGTGGCGGCGCAGCAGCTCCACGCTGAACAGGCCGTGCCCGCCCCCCACGTCGAGCACCCGGCGGGCGCCGCGTGGCACGGGGATGGCCCGCGCCGTGGCCGGGGCCTGGCGGCCCGCGACCGCCGCCGTCCACGCCTGGAACGAGCGCGACAGCTCGGGGTCGCTCTCCAGCAGCGCGTAGAACGGCGTGACCGGCGATCCGTCGCGCACCGCCTTCTCCAGCCTGGGCCAGATCACGCAGGCGGTACGCTCCCAGAACTCCAGCCCCGCCACCAGCGACGTCGGTGAGTCGGTCGTGAGCCACAGCCGCGCGGTGCGGGTCAGCCGGTAGCGGCCGCCGCCGGCTCTCAGGTAGCCGAGCCCGGCCAGGGCCCGTAACAGCGCGTCGGCCGCGCGGGGATCGAGCCCGAGCGCGGCGGCCAGCTCGACGCCGGTGGAAGGTCGCCGGCGCAGGGCGTCGAAGACGCCGATCCGGGCCGCCGCGACGACCGCGTGCAGACCCAGGGCGCCGAAGTAGTCGAACATGGGAGGCACGATCGCCAGCCGGTGGGCCGCGGCCTCGAAGGGGTTGAAGAAGAGGGGCACACTAGCGACGGTAGGTCGCGAACTACGCGGACCGCCGGGTCTGATAGACCTTGCGCAGCGTCTCGTGCACGATCCACGTCGTCCTGGCGCCCTCGGCCAGCAGGCAGACGTCCCCCGGGCCGACCTCGATCGTGGTGCCGCCCTCGACGGCGATCGTGGCGCGGCCGGACAGCACGACGAAGATCTCGTCGCTCTCCACGTCGGTCACGACGCCCGGCGTGATCTCCCAGATGCCCCGTCCGTCGCCCAGCTCCAGGGACGACGTGGCGGGATCGCCCGCGACGATCTGCTCGGGAGCGAGCTCGTCGGGGGTCAGCCGTACGTCGTGTACGGGCACGGAGAAGGCCCCCGCGGTGGCGATCATGCGGCCGAGGTCGGCCACGTCGGGCATCAGCACGTCAGACATATCGCCCATTTCAGCACATTAACGGCTCTCCCTGCGGAACGACTCCAGCGCCAGCAGTGCCACGTGCAGGGAGAGGCACGACTCCACGTCGTCGAGGTCGGTGTCGAGGATGCGTTCGAGGCGCCGCAGGCGGTCGTAGAAGGCCGGCCTGGACAGGTGGGCCTTCTGTGCGGCGACGGCCTTGTTGCGCCCGGAGTCCAGGTAGACGCGCAGGATCCGGGTCAGGTCGCCGCCCCGCTGCGCGTCGTGGGCCAGCAGCGGCCCCAGCTCCCGCTCGGCGAACGTCTGTATCCTCGCGTCGTCGCGCAGCAGGTGGAGCAGGCCGCGCAGGCGCAGGTCGGGCAGCCGGTAGAAGGGCCGGCCGTCGGGCTGGCGGACGGCGACGTCGGCCACCTGCTCGGCCTCGAGGAAGCTGCGGCGTACGTCCCTGATGGACTCCACCACCGAGCCCGCCGCCAGCACGAACGCCGAGCCGGGCCGCCACAGCACGCGCAGCCGCTCGGCGAGCGAGGTCAGCGCGGTCTCGGCCTGCGTGCGCGGCGGGAGCGGCAGCAGCACCCCGACCCGCTCCTGGTCGAGCGCGCCCACCAGGGCGGGCAGGCGGGCGTCGCGGCAGGCGGCGGCGGTGGCCTCGGCCAGCTCGCCGAGCTGCGCCTGGCCGTCCAGCGCCTGGTCGATGGGCTCGGTCGGCCTGATCACCACGCTGATCAGCTTGCGCCCGGTGAGCGGCACGCCCACCGCGCGGGCGCGGGCGGCGGCCTCGTCGGGGTCGGAGTAGGCGTGGGTCAGGATGCCGGTGATGATCGTGCCGTGCGCCTGGCGCTCCAGCGACTCCTGGTGGCGCTCCAGCAGGCGGCCCAGGGCCAGCGTGGTGGCGGCGCGCTCGGCCAGCACCATGTCGCGCGGCGACGGCTGCCCGTCGCAGAGCAGGATCAGCCGTCCCCAGTCCTGCCCGCGCGCCCCGACCGTGGTGACCAGCCAGCCCGAGGCCGGGTCGTACGCGGTGCGCTCCGCCGGGGCCACCGCCCGCGACCTGGTCTCCCATCCCGCCAGCAGCGTCCCCGCGTCGCGCCCGGCGGACTCGCAGGCCAGCACCTGGTGCGCGAGGTTCTCCAGCAGCACCGGCCGGCTCGACAGCCGGGCCACCTGGGCCAGCACCTCGGCCGGCGAGGCGCCCTCGACCGACAGCTCGGTGAAGACCTCGTGGAGCTGCTCGGAGGCGCGCAGCTCCTCCAGCTGGATGTCGATGATCCGGGCGTGCACCGACTCGGTGATCTGCACGAACGGTGTCTCCCGGGTCAGCACGACGACCGGCAGGCCGTGCTCCTCGGCAGACTTGACCACGGCCCGCGGCAGCTCGCGGACGAACCTGCGGCCCAGCTCCACGATCAGCCCCGAGGCGCCCACGGAGGAGAGCTCGCCGATGTAGTCGGCGAGCTTCTCCGGGTCCTCGGGCAGGGCGACCCCCGTGGTGAGCACCAGCTCCCCGCCGCGCAGCAGGTGGGCGATGTCGGCTATCTCGCCGACGTGCACCCACCGCACCTTGGTGTCGAGCCGGTCGGCGCCCGCGACCACGCGCGGGCCGCCCCGGCGCACGGTCTCAAGAGCGAGGACATCGGCGATGGTGGGCAACACGGGGCAGAGCCTAGCCGATCAGCCTGTAAGAACGGCCATAGGTGAATTTACACTTTGCCCCCATTGTCATGGGTTGAGATCCTCTTCGCGGTATTCCCGCCGGGGTTCGCGTACGCGCAGCTCAACGCGGCGAATCTTGCCGGAGATCGTCTTCGGCAACTCGTCGAACTCCAGCCGCCGCACCCGCTTGTACGGGGCCAGCTCCCGCCGGCAGTGCTCGAAGATCGACCGCGCGGTCGACTCGTCCGGCTCGAACCCCGGGGCGAGCGTCACGTACGCCTTCGGCACGGCCAGGCGTACCGGGTCGGGGGCGGGCACCACGGCCGCCTCGGTCACGGCGGGGTGCTCCAGCAGGACGCTCTCCAGCTCGAACGGCGAGATGCGGTAGTCGGAGGCCTTGAAGACGTCGTCGGTGCGGCCCACGTAGGTGATGTAGCCGTCCGCGTCTCGGGTGGCGACGTCGCCCGTGTGGTAGAAGCCGCCGCGCATGGCCTCCGACGATCCACCGACATATCCGGACATGAGGCCGAGGGGGCGGCGGCCGTCCAGCGGCAGGCAGATCTCTCCGTCGTCGCCCTGGTCACCGGAGACGGGGTCGATCAGCACGACCTCGTAGCCGGGCAGCGGCCGCCCCATGGACCCGGGCCGGACCGGCTCGTCGGGGGCGTTGCCGATCTGCGCGGTGGTCTCGGTCTGGCCGTACCCGTCCCTGATCGTCAGGCCCCACGCCTTGGCGACCTGGTCGATGATCTCGGGGTTGAGCGGCTCGCCGGCGGCCACGGCCGTACGCAGGGGCAGCTTCCACGCGGCCAGGTCCTCCTGGATGAGCATCCGCCACACGGTCGGCGGGGCGCAGAACGTGGTCACCCGCTCGTCGCGCAGCACCTCCAGCAGCGCGGGCGCGGAGAAGCGCTGGTAGTCGTGGATCAGCACGGTCGCCCCGGCGTTCCAGGGGGCGAACACGTTGCTCCAGGCGTGCTTGGCCCACCCGGGCGAGGACACGTTGAGGTGCACGTCGCCCGGCCTGACCCCGATCCAGAACATCGTCGACAGGTGCCCGGCCGGGTAGGAGGCGTGGGTGTGCTCGACCAGCTTCGGCTGCGAGGTGGTGCCGGAGGTGAAGTAGAGCAGCAGCGTGTCGTCCGCGCGGGTCGGCCCGTCGGGGGTGAAGCTCTCCTGGGCCTCGTACGCCTCGTGGTACGGCAGCCAGTTGTAGGCGTCACCCACGCCGATCCGGGTGTATTCGCCGGCCCCGAACTTGCCGGCGTCGGCGGCGTTGGCGATCACGTGGGAGACGCCGCCGCGCTCGATCCGCTCGGTGATGTCCTTGGCGGTCAGCAGCGTGGTGGCCGGGATGACGACCGCGCCCAGCTTCATCGCGGCCAGCAGCGACTCCCACAGCTCGGCCTGGTTGCCCAGCATGAGCAGGATCCGGTCGCCCCGGCGCACCCCCTGCTCGTGCAGCCAGTTGGCGACCTGGTTGGAGCGGGCCGACAGCCGGGCGAAGGTGTAGGTGGCGCCGCTCGCGCCGACGATCTTGAGAGCGACGGCGTCGGGGGTCTCGGCGGCCAGCACCCCGTCGAACCAGTCGAGCGCCCAGTTGAACTCGGTCAGCTCCGGCCAGCGGAAGTCGCTGCGGGCGGTGGCGGGATCGGCCCCGAGCAGGAAGTCGCGGGCGGCACGGAAATCGCTCATGCCTGGGATCCTGCTACGTCGCCAGCCGCCGCTCAAGGCCGTCGAGCATCGACAGCAGGCCGAAGTCGAAGGCCATGGCGCGGACGGCCTGCGGATCCTCGTAGCCGGCCATGTTCACGCTCTCCAGCATGTCGGGGTAGTCGGCGGCGGCCTGGGCGACCGCCGCCCGCATCTCTTCGGGGTCGTATTCCCGGTTGCCGGTCGTGGTCTTCCAGGCGATCTCGGGAATCGTCATGCCGAAGACGTAGGCCGTCAGGGTGGCGATGGCGAAGTCGGTGTCCAGCCCGGTGAATCCGGCGCGCTTGAACATCCTGCGCATCTCGTTGGCGACGTGCAACGCGTTCGGGCCGAGCGCGGGCAACCGGCCGATGAGGCCGGCCGCCCACGGGTGGCTCAGGATGGCCTGGCGCATGCTGTAGGCCAGCGTGGTGGCGGACGCGCGCCAGCCCACCTCGTCGGGGTCCTGCACGGTCATATCCGCCCACACCTCGTCGTAGAGCAGCTCCAGCAACTCGTCCTTGTTGGCGACGTACCAGTAGAGGCTGGTGGCCCCTGCCTGCAGCTTCGCGCCCAGCTTGCGCATGCTCAGCCCGGACGGGCCCTCCTCGTCCAGCAGTTCGAGCGCGGCCCGGACGATCTCCTCCCGGCTGCGGCCCGGGCTGGTGGCCTTGCGGGACTCGCGGAGCCACACCGAGGAGAACGCCTTACTGCTCATACCCCAAGGATAAATCCCCTCGCACACTGTACGAGTGTTGTCGTACGCTGTGCGAGTGAACTCGAACACTGTACGAGACCCCCGCCGCTGGTGGATCCTCGTCGTCCTCTGCCTGGCGCTCCTGGTGCTGGTCATCGACAACACCGTGCTCAACCTGGCCATCCCCTCCCTGAGCCGGGAGATGGGCGCGACCCCCTCGGACATCCAGTGGATCATTGACGCCTACGTGCTGGCCTTCGCCGGCCTGCTGCTCACCTCGGGCAGCCTGTCCGACAAGTACGGCCGGCGCCTCTTCCTGATCATCGGCCTGGCCTTCTTCGGCGGCGCGTCGCTGCTCGCCGTCGTCGTCACCGAGCCCTGGCAGCTCATCGCCGCCCGCGGCCTGATGGGCATCGGCGGCGCGCTGCTCATGCCGTCCACGCTGTCGATCCTGATGACCGTGTTCGACGAGAGCGAGCGGCGCAAGGCCATGGCGGCCTGGAGCGCCGTGGCCCTGGTCGGCATGGTGTCGGGCCCGACCCTGGGCGGCTTCATGCTGGAGCACTACTGGTGGGGCTCGGTCTTCCTGCTGAACATCCCCGTGGCGGCGGTCGCCATCGTGGCCGCCGTCGTGCTCATGCCCGAGACCCGCAGCACCGGGCGGAGGATCGACCCGGTGGGCGTGGTGCTGTCGATCATTGGCCTGACCGCGGGCGTCTACGTGATCATCGAGCGGGAGTGGAACATCCCGGTCATCGCGCTGGCGGTCGTCGCGCTGGCCGCGTTCGTGGTCTGGGAGCGCCGGCGGGAGGAGCCGATGTTGCCGCTCCACCTGTTCGCCAACCGGAACTTCAGCGGCGCGTCCTTCTCGATCCTGCTCATGTCGTTCGGCGCCGGTGCCGTGATGCTGATGCTGACCCAGTACCTGCAGTTCGTGCTGGGCTACGGGGAGATGCAGGCCGGGCTGGCCATGCTGCCCTACGCCGTGGCGGCCGCGATCTTCAACGGCGTGGGCGCCGGACTCGGGCAGAAGCTCAGCAACCGGGTGCTGATCGGCGCCGGGCTGCTGCTCATGGCCGGGGGCTTCGTCGTCATGGCCATGACCACCGGCTACCTGCCGCTGCTCGTCGGTCTCGTGATCATGGGCATCGGCGGGGGCCTGGCCGGACCGTCCGCCTACGCCTCGCTCATGGGCGCCATCCCGGTGGACCACGCCGGCGTCGGCTCCGCGCTGAACGACACCGTCCAGCAGGTCGGCATGGCGCTCAGCATCGCGATCCTGGGCAGCGTCCTGGCCGGGAAGTACACCTCGGAGATGCCCGCCGACCTGCCCGCGGCCGCCAGGGAGTCGATCGGCGCCGCGCACCCGCTGGGCCTGGCCGAGGTGGCCAACGAGGCCTTCACCTCCGCCATGCACCTCGGCTCGTGGGTCGGGGCCGCGTTCTGCGTGGCCGCCGCGTTGCTCGCCGTCACCGTGCTGCGTCCGGCCAAGCCCGCCGCGGCCCCCGAACCCGTGCAGGTCTAGCGGACACGGGGTTCCTTCATGCTCTCAAGGCTGTCCAGCTTGTGGGTGCGCTCGTCGTGGCCGATCTGCCGGAGCAGGTCGGCCACCGAGCGGTAGCGGCCGTACTCGGCGGCGTACGTGCCGGGGTCGGGCACCAGGTCCAGGTCCGGGTTCTCGGCCACGAAGGTCATGTATTCATGCTCGGCGTGGTCCTCGAACTCCGCGTTGAGCCGGTAGCTCCAGTCCGGCCTGACCAGGAACAGCACCCAGGACACGTGGTAGTAGAAGAACGCGATCAGCCACGGCGCCGCCTTGTGCAGCAACCACGTCTGTCTCTGCCCGGTGCGCTGCACCAGGTCCTGCATGATCAGCAGGTGCCACTGCTCGTTGTCCTGGTCGGCGCGGGCCTCCACGATCCGCTCGAAGATCCTCCTGGCCAGCCCGGAGCGCCCCGCGTGCCGGTGGACGGCCCAGTAGCCCATCCGTTCCCACGCCTGGTACGGCACCCGGGCGATGATCTCCAGCATGGCGAACTTCGTGTACGACCCCTTCACGCCGTACATGAGGTCGACCGGCTTGAACATCATCTTGGCCAGGAGGCTGTAGTCCATGCGCGGGGTGGCCAGGGTGTCCCGCTGGGCCTGGAGGAGCTGGGCCCGGTCGAGCTTCGGCGGGCCGGACGGGGCTTCGGGGCGGTGGTCGGCGATGACGGTCATCTCTGTCTCCTTCGTTCCTCGGATGTACCGATCGTCGGTGACAGAGGGGCCTCCGGTCGTCGGCCGCCAGGGGTCTTTTCCGGTGATTCCGGCGGTGTACTGGGCACGGGATGCGTACGTCTGGAGGCGGACGGGTAATCCCCTAGGGGATATTCCAGTATGTAAGGCAACGGGCCGCCCTTCCGACAGGTTGTAGGTAGGAGCGGCATGGCGGGAAAAGGGATACTCGGTAGCATGTCGGAGCTTCTCGCGCGCCACCGGGCAGTGATGCCCAACTGGCTGGCCCTCAACTACACCGAGCCCATCGAGATCGTCAGCGGAAAGGGCAACCGCGTCGTCGACGCGGACGGCAAGAGTTACCTCGACTTCTTCGCCGGGATCCTGACCAACATGATCGGCTACGACGTGCCCGAGGTGCGCGAGGCCGTCGAGCGCCAGCTCGCCACCGGGGTGGTGCACACCAGCACCGTCTACCTGCTGCGCGGCCAGATCGAGCTGGCCGAGAAGATCGCGCGGCTCTCCGGCATCCCCGACGCCAAGGTGTTCTTCACCAACTCCGGCACCGAGGCCAACGAGACGGCGCTGCTGCTGGCCACGTACGCGCGCAAGAGCGACCAGGTGCTGGCCATGCGCCAGAGCTACCACGGGCGCAGCTTCGGCGCGATCAGCGTGACCTCCAACCGCTCCTGGAAGAACAACTCGCTCTCCCCGCTCAACGTGCACTTCCTGCACGGCGCCGACCGGCACCTGACCCAGTTCAAGGGCCTGTCGGACGCCGACTACGTCCAGGCGTGCGTGGACGACCTGCGCCACGTGCTGGCCACGACCGTGTCCGACGACGTGGCGGCGCTGATCGCCGAGCCGATCCAGGGCGTGGGCGGGTTCACGATGCCCCCCGACGGGCTGTTCGCCGCGTACAAGGAGGTGCTCGACGAGCAGGGCATCCTGTTCATCTCCGACGAGGTGCAGACGGGGTGGGGCCGGACCGGCAGCGCGTTCTTCGGCATCCAGAACCACGGCGTGACCCCCGACATGATCACGTTCGCCAAGGGCCTCGGGAACGGCTTCGCGGTCGGCGGCATCGTGGCGCGCGGCGACCTGATGGACGGCCCGCACGCCGTGGGCCTGTCCACGTTCGGCGGCAACCCGATCTCCATGGCCGCGGCCAACGCCACCCTCGACTACGTGCTCGACCACGACCTCCAGGCCAACGCCGCCCGTACCGGTGAGATCATCATCGGCGGCCTCAAGGCCGCGGCCGGGCGCCTGCCCGTCGTCAAGGACGTGCGCGGCAAGGGCCTGATGTTCGCCGTCGAGCTGGAGAGCCCCGCCCAGGCCGCCCGCTTCATGGAGCTGACCAAGCAGGCGGGCCTGCTGGCGGGCAAGGGCGGCCTGTACGGCACCGCCATCCGCATGGCCCCGCCCCTCACCCTCACGGTGGACGAGGCCACCGAGGGCCTCGGCATCATCGTCACCGCCCTCGAAACCATCAACGCAGAGGCAGCAGCTCAGTGAAGTCGGTCAAGCACTGGATCAACGGAGCCCTCGCGGACGGCGACCCCGCACGTACCGCCGAGCTCTACAACCCGGCCACCGGCGAGGTCAGCGGCCACGTCGCGCTGGCCTCGGCCGCGGACGTGGACGCCGCCGTGGCGGCGGCCGTCGCGGCCTTCCCCGCCTGGCGGGACGCGTCGCTGGTCAAGCGGGCACAGGTGCTGTTCCGCTTCCGCGAGCTCATGTACGCCCACCGCGACGAGCTGGCTGCGCTGATCTCCGCCGAGCACGGCAAGGTGCACTCCGACGCGCTCGGCGAGGTGGCCCGCGGGCTGGAGGTCGTGGAGTTCGCCTGCGGGATCCCGCACCTGCTCAAGGGCGGCTACTCCGAGGGCGTCTCGACCCGGGTGGACTCCTACTCGATGCGCCAGCCGCTGGGCGTCGTGGCCGGGATCACGCCGTTCAACTTCCCGGCCATGGTGCCGATGTGGATGTACCCGATCGCGATCGCGTGCGGGAACGCGTTCGTGCTCAAGCCGTCGGAGAAGGACCCGTCGGCCTCGCTGCTCATGGCGCGGCTCTGGCAGGAGGCCGGGCTGCCCGACGGCGTGTTCAACGTGGTGCAGGGCGACAAGGTGAGCGTGGACCGGCTGCTGGAGCACCCGGACGTGCGCGCGGTGTCGTTCGTCGGCTCCACCCCGATCGCGCAGTACGTCTACGAGACCGGCACCGCCCACGGCAAGCGCGTCCAGGCGCTCGGCGGCGCCAAGAACCACATGCTCGTCCTGCCCGACGCCGACCTCGACCTGGTGGCCGACTCGGCCGTGTCGGCGGGCTTCGGCTCGGCGGGGGAGCGGTGCATGGCGATCTCCGTCGTGCTGGCCGTGGACCCGATCGGCGACGAGCTCGTCCAGAAGATCGTCGAGCGGGTGGACAAGCTGGTGATCGGCCCCGGCGACGACCCGAAGTCCGAGATGGGGCCGCTGGTCACCGGGCCGCACCGCGACAAGGTGGCCTCCTACCTCGACCTCGGCGTCGAGGAGGGCGCCAAGCTGGTCGTGGACGGCCGCGAGACGGAGGTGCTGGGCGGCGGCAAGGCGTCGGAGGCGCCCGGCTTCTGGCTCGGCCCGACCGTGCTCGACCACGTGCCCGTCGGGTCGCGTACGCACACCGACGAGATCTTCGGCCCCGTGCTGTCGATCGTGCGCGTCTCCTCGTACGAGGAGGGCCTGGAAGTGATCAACGGTGGCCTGTACGGCAACGGCACCGCGATCTTCACCAACGACGGCGGCGCGGCCAGGCGCTTCCAGAACGAGGTCGAGGTCGGCATGATCGGCATCAACGTGCCCATCCCGGTGCCGATGGCCTTCTACAGCTTCGGCGGCTGGAAGTCCTCCCTGTTCGGTGACACGCACGTGCACGGCACCGAGGGCGTGCACTTCTACACCCGGGGCAAGGTCGTCACCTCCCGCTGGCTGGACCCCTCGCACGGCGGCGTGAACCTGGGCTTCCCCACCAACAGGTGAGCGGCGATCGCGGCGCCGGGAGGGACTGGCGTCCCTCCCGGCTCTGTCCCCGGTAAGCTCCAGCACACGGACAAGGGGGGACTTGGTGAATCGTCGTCGTGCTTTTGCCCTGGCGCTCGCCGCATCGGCGCTGGTCTCCGGCATGGGCGCGGCCCGTCCCACACCCTCGCCCTCGCCCTCGCCCTCGCCCTCGCCCTCGCCCTCGCCCTCGCCCTCGGCTTCGCCCACTCCCACCCCGAGCCCGAGCGCCACGCAGAGCGACGGCACGCTGCAGATCCTCACCTACCGCGGCTACGCCGAATACGGCGGCACCAGCCCCAAGGCCAACTGGGTGGGCTCGTTCGAGAAGGAGACCGGCTGCCGGATCGCCCGGATCGACACCGTGCAGACCGCCGACGAGATGGCCGCCAGGGTCGGCCAGCGCCCCTACGACGTGATCACCGCCGGGCCCGTGCTGGCCGCCGGCCTGATCGAGGCCAAGCAGGTGCAGGCCATCGACCCGGCCAAGGTGAGCGGCTACGACGACCTCGACGAGCGCTTCCGCGACATGGCCACGGTGTCGGGCAAGGTCTACGGGGTGCCCTACCTGTGGGCCTACGACGAGTTCGTCTACGACTCGGCCAAGGTCAGAGGCGGCGGGCTGGGGCAGGCGTTCGCCTCCGACCGGGTGGCGCTCAGGGACAGCCCGCTGACGATCGCCGACGCGGCGCTGGCCGAGGGCTCGGCGAAGGACCCGTACGAGCTGAGCGAGACCGAGCTCGGCAAGGCGATGACGCTGCTGGAGCGCAACAAGGACCGCACCTACTGGCGCAACCCGGTCGACCTGGTCAAGGGCTTCGCCACCGGGTCGCTCGACTACGCCCAGATGACCCCCTACCATCGCCTGCTCCTGCAGACGGCCGGCAAGCCGGTCAAGGTGATCGAGACGCGTAAGACCACCGGGTGGGTCGACTCCTGGATGCTCGGCGCGAACGTCCCCGACACCACCTGCGCCTACCGGTGGCTCAACTGGGTGACCGAGCCGGACGCGCAGCGCGACGCGGCCGCGTGGGTGGGCATGGCGCCCGCCAACGACAAGGCGTGCAAGGGGCGGGCCAGGACGATGTGCGAGACCTATGGGGTGGGCGACGACAAGCGGCTCGACCGCGTCGTGTTCGCTGTGCGGCCGCCCGGGGGTTGCGGCGCGGAGGACGGGGAATGCACTGACTACGCCGCATGGACAGAACGGTGGCGCGAGCTCGCCAAGTGAGTGGGAGCCGCCGATCCCCACGTGACCGTGCCGCGGACCCGCCCCTTCCCCCCGCTGGGCGCGGCCCGTCAGAGGCGCCCCGGGCCTTCCCCCCCCGTCCCGGGGCGTCTCGCTATCGAGACGGGAAGGCCACCACGGTGGCCATGGGAGCGGGGATGAGCGCTTCGGCGCAGTCGCCGCAGGCCAGCACGGGCGAGTCGTCGGGCAGGCGGCCCACGCGCACGCGCGGGCGCGGCCACCTCTTGTGGCAGACGACGCAGGCGTCGCCGTCGCGCTGGGCCCAGGTCAGGCCCTCAGGGTCGAACGTCAACATGTTCCGCGCCGTTCTGGTCGGACCCCAGTTCATCACGCTCCCAGCAGCCATCGCCCCTCCGTATGTCGGAACCGTTATAACCCTGACCGAGGCCGTGAGCGTCTAGCTGAGCGTCAAGTCAGGGTGAATTCTCTACCCGAGTGGCACCTGTTACACCGCAAAACGGGCATCCAGCCGCAAGCTGGATGCCCGTTTCGTAGGGGTTCGTCTAGAGCTCGGCGATCGCCTTCTCCAGGATGCCCAGGCCCTCCTCGAGCAGGTGCTCGGGGATGACGAGCGGGGGCAGGAAGCGCAGCACGTTGCCGTACGTGCCCGCCGTCAGCACCAGCAGGCCCTCGGCGTGGCAGCGCTTGACGATCTCCTGGACGGCGGTCGGGTTCGGCTCCTTGGTGCCGGGCTCGACCAGCTCGATCGCGATCATCGCGCCCCGCCCGCGCACGTCCCCGACCACGTCGAAGCGCTCCTTGAGCGCCTCCAGCCGGGGGAGCATGATCTCGCCGATCCGCCGGGCCCTGGCGACCAGGTCCTCCGACTCGATGGTCTCCAGCACGCCGAGCGCGGCCTCGCAGGCGAGGGGGTTGCCGCCGTACGTGCCGCCCAGGCCGCCGACGTGCACCTTGTCCATGATCTCGGCCCGCCCGGTCACCGCGGCCAGCGGCAGGCCGCCCGCGATGCCCTTGGCGGTGGTGATGATGTCCGGCACGACGCCCTCGTCCTCGCACGCGAACAGCGTCCCGGTACGCGCGAAGCCCGTCTGCACCTCGTCGGCCACGAACACGATCCCGTTGGCCCGGCAGAACTCGGCGATCCGCGGCAGGAACCCCCTGGCCGGCACGATGAACCCGCCCTCGCCCGCGATCGGCTCGATCACCACGGCGGCCACGTTCTGCGCGCCGATCTGCTTGGTGATCATGTCGATGGCCTGCTCGGCGGCCTCCTCCGCGCAGTTCTCCGGGCCGCTCGGCCAGCGGAACGGGTAGGCCAGCGGCACCCGGTACACCTCCGGCGCGAACGGGCCGAACCCCTGCTTGTACGGCATGTTCTTGGCCGTCAGCGTCATCGTGAGCAGCGTGCGGCCGTGGTAGCCGTGGTCGAACACCACGACGCCCTGCCTGCCGGTGGCGTGCCGGGCGATCTTGACGGCGTTCTCCACGGCCTCGGCGCCCGAGTTCACCAGGAACGTACGCTTCTCGTGGTCGCCCGGGGTGAGCTCGTTGAGCTTCTCGCACACCTCCACGTACGACTCGTACGGGGTGACCATGAAACAGGTGTGGGTGAAGTCGGCGACCTGCTTCCGGACGCGCTCGACGACCTTCGGGGCGGCGTTGCCCACGTTCGTCACCGCGATGCCGGAGCCGAAGTCGATCAGCGAGTTCCCGTCGGCGTCCTGCACCACGCCGCCGCCGGCGCGGGTGACGAAGACCGGCAGGGTCGTGCCGATGCCGGGCGGGACGGCGGCCTGCTTGCGGGCCAGCAGCTCCTGGGACTTGGGGCCTGGGATCGCGGTCATGACGCGCCGCTCCTGGGGAATGGTCATGGCTCTGACGCTACGGCGGGCTCTCACCAGGACCGATACGTCGATATGTCACACTAGGAGTGCTCGTCTTTGCCGGAATGGACAAAACTCGCATGCCGCCTTCCCTGCAGATCGTCGTCCGCCGCATGAACCTGCGGCCGGTGGCCGGGACGTCGGGCCAGGGGGTGCTCGACGCGCCGGTGCGCTGGGTGGCGGTCAGCGAGCTCGCGGACCCGACACCTTACCTGGAGGGCGGGGAGCTGCTGCTCACCACCGGCCTGCGGATGGAGGGCGACCTGACGGGTTACGTGGCCCGCCTGGTGACCCGCGGCGTGGCCGGGCTCGGCTTCGGCGTCGGCGTCTCGCACGAGGAGGTGCCGCCCGCCCTCGTCACGGCCGCCGAGGAGGCCGGGCTGCCGCTGCTGGAGGTGCCGCGTGAGACGCCGTTCATCGCGGTCGGCAAGACGGTCAGCGAGCTGCTGGCGGCCGAGCAGTACGAGGAGATCAGCCGCGCCTTCGCCGCCCAGGGCCGCCTGACGCGGGCGGCGCTGCGGCCGGACGGCCTGCACGCGGTCATCGACCGGCTGGCCAAGGAGGTCGGCGGCTGGGCCGCGCTGCTGGCGGAGTCGGGCGAGGTCCGGCACGCCACGAGCGGGGCCAGGACCGACGAGGTCGCCGGGGAGCTGTCCCGCCGCCGCGGCCGCCTCCCGGCCCCCACCGCCTCCCGCCCGTCCGATCCGGGCCCGCCCGCCACCCCCGAGGCCGAAGAGACCGGCGACGGGGTGCACGCGGGCACCGGCGGGCCCCGTGGAGCGGGTGGCGGAGTGCAGGCCGGCCGTGCGGGTGGCGAGCGGATGCCGGCCAGCCTGGCGCTGTCCGGGCCCGGTGAGCACATCGTGGTGCAGCCGCTGGGCGGCGGGGGGCGGCCGCGCGGGTTCTTCGCCGTCGGCGCCGGGCACGCCTTCTCGCCCGTCACCCACACCGTGATCAACGCCGCCGGCTCCCTGCTGACGCTGGCCATGGCCCAGGGCAGGACCCAGCTGGCCGCCGAACGCCGCGTCCGCACCGCCGTGCTGGAGCTGCTGCTGGCGGGGGAGGAGGCGCGGGCCCGCGACGTGCTGCGGCCGCTCGGCGGGCGGCTGCCGGAGGAGCCGCTGGTGGTCCTGGCGGCCGGCCCCGACGCCCTGGAGGCATTGGAGCCGCACACGTTCGCGGCCCTGGCCGGCGACGGGGACGGGGTGGGGCGGACGGCCGTCGCGATCGTGGCCGGGTCCGCGGCCGAGGAGGCGGCGATGAGCGCGGAGGCGCCCGTGGGTCTCAGCCTGCCTGCCGGATACGCCGCCACCTCCCTGCACAACGCGCTCGACCAGGCCAGACGCGCCCTGGAGGCGGCCCGCAGCGGTGCGGCCCGTCGCAGTGAGGGGCCGGGGGACGGCGAGGAGCCCGAGGCCGGGCCGCGCGGGATCACCGGGCCGGCCGTTCCGGGGATGGTCGTCAGGTTCGGGGAGCTGGCGGGGCAGGGCCTGCTCGGCCTGCTCGACCCGGCCGCCGCCCAGGCGTTCTCGGCCGCGATCCTGGCCCCGCTCAACGCGTACGGCTCCCGGGCCGACCTGGTGGAGTCGCTGCGCGCGTACCTGGAGGGGAACGGCCACTGGGACGCGGCGGCGCAGCGGCTGGGCGTGCACCGGCACACCCTGCGCTATCGCATGAGACGCGTCGCGGACCTGCTCGGCCGCGACCTCGACGACCCGGGTGTGCGCGCGGAGCTGTGGCTGGCCCTGGAAGTGGCCCGCCGGCCCGTTACTTCTGCTTGTCCACCAGATAGCAGCAGATGATCGCGGTCGTGACCGCCTCGTAGGTGCGGCCGTCGCGCAGGTGCCCGGCGCGTTCCAAGCTGATCGCGCCCTGCGCCGCCGACCACAGAGCGTCCGCGATCTTGCGGGGCTGCGTGGGGATCAGGTAACCGGCCGAGATGCAGTCGGCGATGACCCGGTCGAGGATGTTGAGCGCGGCGCGGGCCAGCGTCCTGGCGCGCTCGCTCGGCTCGAAGCCGGGGATCGCCCGCTCGAACATCAGGCTGTAGTAGCCCGGCTCGGCCAGGCACGCCTGCCGGTAGGCGGGGCCGAGCGCGGTCAGGTGCTCGAACGGGTTGCGCCGCTGGGGCACGGCCTCCAGAAAGCGGCGGAAGCGCTCGAACCCCTCCAGGTAGAGCGCCTCCGCCAGGCCCTCCCGGTTGCCGAACATCGTGTAGATGACGGTCGTCGTGCAGCCCGCCTCGGCGGCGATCCTGCGCATGGTGAGGCTGTCGGGCCCGTCCGTCCGGAGCAGGTTGACCGCCACGTCCAGGAGGCGGGAGCGGAGTTCGTCGTGGCTGGCGCGCTCACCGAGGAGGTAGGCGCCCTGCAGTCCCAGCGGCGCCGAGGTCATGAGACCTCCCTGGTGGCCAAGGACCAGCTATGCGTCCTTGTGACCTCACGTTGTTCGGTCACGGGGCCCACGCCTTTCTGATCGGGGGCCCGCCGCGCTGGAGACCCGCACCGATGACTTAGCCATAGCGGAGATCGCTCAAACCACTCCGCATGGTAAACATCCCGAATTGGGTCTACTTCTGTTACATCATGGGTATACAACGGGGCTTGTACTTAACGGTGAGCCCTCGTGGGAGTCTTGTGCATCGTGGTGTAAATCCCCGATGTACGCCTTGGCATAACGTCGTGGGTATGGACGTGCGTACCTTCTGGCTGGCCGGCCGCGCCGCGACCGGGGACACCGAGCTCACTGTCACCAACCCGCATGACGGCCGCGAGGTCGGCCGGCATTCCGTGCCTACCGACGCCCAGGTCGAGGAGGCCGTGGCGGCCGCGCACGCGGTGGCCAGGGAGGCCGCCGCGCTGCCCGTGCACGTACGGGCCGAGGCCCTGGCGCACGTCTCGCGCCGCCTCGCCGAACGGGCCGACGAGATCGCCCACCTGATCACGGCCGAGAACGGCAAGCCGATCGTCTGGGCGCGCGGGGAGGTCGGGCGGGCCGTGGCCACGTTCCGCTTCGCCGCCGAGGAGGCCCGCCGCTGGTCGGGCGGCGTGCAGCGGCTCGACACCGAGCCGGCGGCGGCCGGGCGCCTGGCGTACGTTTCGCGCGTCCCCCACGGTCCCGTGCTGGCGATCACCCCGTTCAACTTCCCGCTGAACCTCGTCGCACACAAGGTCGCCCCGGCCATCGCCGTCGGCGCCCCGGTCATCGTCAAGCCCGCCCCCGCCACCCCGCTGTCCTCGCTGCTCCTGGGCGAGATCCTGGCCGAGACGGACCTGCCGGCCGGCATGTTCTCGGTCCTGCCGATCGAGAACGACCGCGCGTCCGGCCTGGTGCTTGATCCGCGGCTCCCGGTCGTGTCATTCACCGGCTCGGCGCCCGTCGGCTACGCCATCGCCGACCAGGTGCCGCGCAAGCACGTGACCCTGGAGCTGGGCGGCAACGCGGCCGCGGTCGTGCTGGCCGACGCCGACCTCGACTGGGCGGCCCAGCGCATCGCCCTCTACTCCAACTACCAGGCCGGCCAGAGCTGCATCGCCGTGCAGCGGGTCATCGTCGAGCGGCCGGTCTACGACGCGTTCGTCGAGCGGCTCCTCCCGGCGGTGGACGGCCTCGTCACCGGCGACCCCGCCGACGAGAAGACCCAGGTGGGCCCGCTGGTCTCGGAGGCCGCGGCCGAGCGGGTCGAGCAGTGGGTCCAGGAGGCGGTCGCCGCCGGGGCCCAGGTGCTGGCGGGCGGCACCAGGGAGGGCGCCACGCTCGCCCCGACGGTGCTGGCCGACGTCCCGCACGACGCCAAGGTCGCCTGCGAGGAGGTCTTCGGGCCCGTCATGATCCTCCAGCCGGCCGCCTCGGTCGACGAGGCGTACGCGATGGTCAACGACTCGAAGTACGGGCTGCAGGCCGGGGTGTTCACGCGCTCGCTGGACGCCGCCTTCCGGGCGAACCGGGAGCTGGAGGTGGGCGGCGTGATCATCGGCGACGTGCCTTCGTACCGGGCGGACCAGATGCCCTACGGCGGGGTGAAGGACTCGGGGGTCGGGCGCGAGGGGCTGCACTCGGCCATGGAGGACTACACGTACGAGAAGGTCATGGTCCTGACGGGGCTGACGCTCTGACCTCTGGCGATGGGGCCCGCCGCGGCGCCCGGATCGCGGCGGCGGGCCCGGTCACGCGTGCTGCGCGGTGTTGAAGAGGGCCTTGACGGAGTCGCCGAAGTACGGGCCGTACATCGTGCGCTGGTCGTCGCTGTACTTGAAGCTGCTCAGCGACGTGATCGTGCCCTTGCCGGTGCCGGCGTCGAACCCGGTCATCCAGGGGCCGCCGCTGGAGCCCGCCGTCATGTCGCAGCCCAGGCCCTGGTCGCGGGTCTGGCCGTACGGGTCGTCCTTGAGCCGGCCCGCGCAGTAGACCAGGTCGCCCCCGTCGTACGGCGGGTCGGCGGGATAGCCGAAGCCGAACGCCTGGCCGCCGCGTCCCGGGTTGAACGCGATCTCCTGCGTGCCCACCGCGTCCGCCACGTGCTTGCCGCGCGAGGTGGCCAGGGCGACCATGCCCACGTCGTAGTTGTCGTCGCCGCTGCGCGACCAGGGGCCGGCCACGAACATGCGGCGGGCGGTGTACTGGCCGTAGGGGTGCTCGCCGGCCGTGCCGTAGCCGGGGACGAACGTCCAGTTCGCCGCCCACTCGCCCGCTCCGTCCTTGACGCAGTGGCCCGCGGTGACCACGACGTCCCTGTTGGCGCTCTTGACCGTGCTGGCCGAGCAGACGAAGTCCGCCCCGGCCACGGTGAGGAACACCCGGCCCGTGGTCCTGGCCACCAGGCCGCCGGTGATCCACCGGGAGCCGATCGTGCTGGCGTCCGGTCGGGCCGCCGACAGGTGGCGCGAGCCCATGAGCCTGCGCGGGACCGACAGGTCGGCCTTCCTGCCCGACAGGTCGGGGGTGGTGCTCAGGTCCGCCCGGCCGGTCAGGCCGCTCAGCAGGTCGTCGCCGTTCGTCACGATGTCGAGCAGGCCGATCGGCAGGGCTTTGGCCATGCGCTCGGGCGTCCAGTAGTCGAGCACGCGCTGCTGATCGGCGGCGGTGCGGGCGGCCACGTGCTCGACTATGTCGCTCCGCTGGACCGTGCGCACGGGTGCGACGGCCGGTGGTGCGGCCTGCTGGCGGCCGGGAGCCGCGCCGAGCAGCGCGGGGCCGACGAGCCCCGCGAGGAGCGGAGCGGCCGCAAGCAGGGGGGTGCTCAGGGTCATGCCCACCGAGTGTGCACTACGAGATGTGTTCTTGTGACTACTTTCGGTAAATTGCTTAGAGTGCGTTGGCGCTTTGTGCTGCTTGGTAGACGGACTGAGCCTCGTTCCCGAAATATGGGCCGAACATCCAGTTGGGGGCGAAGTTGTATTTGAAGCTGTTGACCGAATTCTGGGTGCCGAGGCCGGTGGACTCGTTGAAATTCAGCATCCAGGGGCCGCCGCTCGAACCGCCGGTCATGTTGCAGGTGAGGCCGTGGTCGTCGGTCGCGAGGAAGTCGTCGAAGGTGCGGCCGCTGCAGTAGATCAGCTTCGAGCCGTCGTACGGGGCCGCGGCGGGGTAGCCGAAGGCGTACATCTGCTGGCGTCTTTGCTGGTTGAACGCCACGCCCTGGCCGCCCACCACGTCGACCAGCGTCCTGCCCTCCAGCGGCGCGACCACGGCGGCGGCCACGTCGAAGTTGACGTCCTCGCGGGCGTTCCACTGCTGCGTGGTCAGCAGCCTGGTGGCGGCCCAGGTGCCGAAGGGGCGGTTGCCGCCGGCGTAGCCCGGGACGAAGACCCAGTTGGTGTGGAAGGCGCCGTTCATCTTCACGCAGTGGCCGGCGGTCATCACCACGCTCTTGTTGGCACTGGTCACCGCCGTGCCCGAGCAGGAGGCGTTGCGGCCCTGCGTGGTGAAGAAGACCCGTCCCGTCGTCCGCGTGACCGCGCCGCCCCCGGTCCACGCCTCACCCGAGCTCCTGGCCGCCTGCAGGTCCACGCCGCCACCGGCCTGCCCGCGCGTGGGTGGAGCGGTCCAGGCGCTGCCCTGCTCGGGCTCGGCCGCCGTCAACTTCTGCTTGGGACCGGGCGCGTCCAGGGGCTGGGCGGCCTCCATCCGCCGCTCGGTCCAGTACGTCAGGACCTGCCGCTGCTCCGAGGTCGTGTCGGCGGCGGCTTGCTGGGCGGGCTTCGGCCGGGCCCGCGTGTCAGCGGCCTGGGCTCCACCAGCGGGAAGCAAGGCGGCACCGATGGCGAGCGTGGCTACGGAAAGCAGGGCGAAACTGCGGTTCATTACGTACCTCCCTAAACCGGACTTGGGCTTGGAAGGTAGCCGCCTCAATATCCAGATTTCTCAAGATTTGCGCATACCGATATAGCAATATTCCGGCATGAATTCACTGGCTCACCTCGTGTCACATAAGGAGGGGAATTTTAGGACGTCCGGTGCCGCGTGCCCGAGCGCGCCGCACAGCGGGGACAATGGACGGGTGCATGAAGAGACCCTCCGCTCCGTCGTCGTGCTGGGCTCCACCGGTTCGGTCGGCACCCAGGCCCTCGACGTCGTCGCCGCCAACCCCGGCGGGTTCAAGGTCGCCGGGCTGGCTGCCGGGGGCGGCAAGGTCGAGCTGCTGGCCAGGCAGGCGGCCGAGTTCGGTGTCGAGGTGGTGGCGGTGGCCGACGCCTCGGTCGTGCCCGAGCTGAAGGAGGCGCTGGCGGCGCACGGCGCCGGCGCCACGGTTCTCGGCGGTCCCGAAGGGGTCGCGGAGGTGGCCGGGTGGCAGTGCGACATGGTGCTCAACGGCATCACCGGCGCGCTCGGGCTGACCTCCACCCTGGTCGCGCTCGAGGCGGGCAGGACACTCGCGCTGGCCAACAAGGAGTCGCTGATCATCGGCGGGCCGCTGGTGAAGCGGCTGGCCCGGCCGGGGCAGATCCTCCCGGTCGACTCCGAGCACTCGGCGGTGCAGCAGTGCCTGTGGGCCGCCGGCCCCGACGGCTACGACCCCTCCTGCGTCAGGCAACTCGTGATCACCGCCAGCGGCGGGCCGTTCCGGGGCATGAAGCGCGAGGAGATGGCCGACGTCACGCCGGAGATGGCGCTGGCCCACCCCACCTGGTCCATGGGCCCGGTCATCACGATCAACTCCGCCACCCTGGTCAACAAGGGGCTGGAGGTGATCGAGGCGCACCTGCTGTTCGACCTTGGCTTCGACCGGATCGAGGTCGTGGTGCACCCGCAGTCGATCATTCACTCCATGGTCGAATACGTCGACGGCTCGACCATCGCCCAGGCCAGCCCGCCCGACATGCGCCTGCCGATCGCGCTCGCGCTCGGCCATCCCCGCCGCCTCCCCGGCGCCGCCCGGCCCATCGACTGGACCAGGGCGCACACGTGGACGTTCGAGCCCCTCGATGACGTGGCGTTCCCGTCGGTCGCGCTGGCCAGGCACGTCGGCACCGAGGGCGGCACCGCGCCCGCCGTCTACAACGCCGCCAACGAGGCGTGCCTCGACGCGTTCATGCGGGGCGAGCTGCCGTTCCTGGCCATCGTCGACACGGTGGCCAAGGTCGTCGAGGAGCACCAGGTGACTCCCGCCGACTCCGTCGAAGAGGTGCTGGCGGCCGACGCCTGGGCTCGGGCCCGTGCGGCCGAACTCACATCCGGGCAGTCCCGCTAGCTACCTAAACTGGAAAGCGTCGTCACATTAAGGGTTGAAATGTCTTCTGTAGCTCTCGGCATCCCGACAGTCCGCCCCAAGCCGCTGGCCGAACGCCGCCACTCCCGCCAGATCATGGTCGGCAGCGTGCCCGTGGGCGGCGACGCCCCGGTTTCGGTGCAGTCGATGACGACGACGGTCACCGCCGACGTCAACGCCACGTTGCAGCAGATCGCCGAGCTCACGGCGTCCGGCTGCCAGATCGTACGCGTGGCGGTGCCGTCCCAGGACGACGCCGACGCGCTGCCCATCATCGCCAGGAAGTCGCAGATCCCCGTGATCGCCGACATCCACTTCCAGCCGAAGTACGTGTTCGCCGCCATCGAGGCGGGCTGCGCGGCTGTCCGGGTCAACCCCGGAAATATCAAGAAATTTGACGACAAGGTCGGCGAGATCGCGCGGGCGGCGTCCGACGCCGGCGTGCCGATCCGCATCGGCGTCAACGCCGGCTCCCTCGACCCGCGCCTGCTGCAGAAATACGGCAAGGCCACCCCCGAGGCGCTGGTGGAGTCCGCGCTCTGGGAGTGCTCGCTCTTCGAGGAGCACGGCTTCCGCGACATCAAGATCTCGGTCAAGCACAACGACCCGGTCGTGATGATCAACGCCTACCGCCTGCTGGCCGCCAGGTGCGACTACCCGCTGCACCTGGGCGTCACGGAGGCCGGCCCGGCCTTCCAGGGCACGATCAAGTCCGCCGTGGCCTTCGGCGCCCTGCTCGCGGAGGGCATCGGCGACACCATCCGCGTCTCGCTCTCGGCCCCTCCGGTGGAGGAGGTCAAGGTCGGCGCCCAGATCCTGGAGTCGCTCGGCCTGCGGGAGCGCGGCCTGGAGATCGTCTCCTGCCCGTCGTGCGGTCGCGCCCAGGTCGACGTCTACACCCTGGCCGAGCAGGTCCAGGCCGGCCTGGAGGGCATGAAGGTCCCGCTCCGGGTGGCCGTCATGGGCTGCGTCGTCAACGGCCCCGGCGAGGCCCGCGAGGCGGACCTCGGCGTGGCCTCGGGCAACGGCAAGGGCCAGATCTTCGTCAAGGGCGAGGTCATCAAGACCGTGCCGGAGTCGCAGATCGTCGAGACCCTGATCGAGGAGGCCCTGCGCCTGGCCGACGAGATGGGCGTCGAGGTGGACCTGGAGGAGGACTCCGGCCCCACGGTCACGGTCGGCTGACGTCCCGTCCAGCGGAAGGTGTGAGCTCGGCGCCCGGGCTCACACCGTGCGCCCTCATCGGCCGGTCCAGATCCGGCCCAGGTCCGGCCAATCGCCGCCGCGCCGCCGCACGTCCGCCGCCACCTCCTCCACCGACCGGCCATCGGTGTCGACGCACAGCCCTTCGGCTCCGGTACGGTCCAGCGCCGCGGCCTCCCGCGCCGCTCGCTCGGCGGCACGGTGCAGGGCCTCCGGGCCGAGCCCCCTCAACTCGTCACCCGGTATGGCCGGCCCGCCGCCCCGCCCACGCCACGCCACCCGCTCGGCCAGCGTCGCCGGCCCGGCATCCAGCCGGCACACGGTCAACGCGGTTCCGGGCAGCAACGCGGCGTAGCGCCGTACCGTGTCGTCGGAGTCGGCCTCCCCGGACACGACCAGGCACCGGGCCCCCGCCGCGCGATACCCGGCCCAGACGGCCGCCAGGTTGCGCGCCTTGAGGCGATGACCGTCCACATCGTCATCCGCGACGGGCCGCAGCGCACCGATCTGCTTCACGTCGACATAGGCGGCCCGCACGCCGCTCCGGCAGACCTGCGTGAAGATCTCGTAGCCGACCGTCGACTTGCCGACCGCCGTGGCACCGCGCAGCCACAACACCGGCACCGCACCGGAACCGGCAGCCGCCGCCGGCCGCGGACCGAGCCCGTGCCCGGCCGCGGAGAGGTCGCCCGGCCACCCCTCGGCCCGCTCCCGCACCACCCGAGCCGCCTCGGACACCGCCAGGCCACCGGTGTCCACGACCAGGTCGGCGTACTCGCTCCGGTCCAGCCTGCCGGCCTCCGCGACCGCCTCCGCCACCAGCTCCGGCCGCCACCCCCGCCCGAGGAACCGCTCCCTGAGCTCAGCACTGTCGACCCGCAACCGGCACAACGTGAACGCGGCCTCGGGCAGCAGGGCCGTGTACTCGCGCACCTCCTCAAGCGTGTCGACGAAACCCGAAAGAACCAGGCACCGCATCCCCTCCAGCCGGAAATGCGGCCACATCGCCGCCAGACTCCGCGCCCGGACACGATGCGTCATCGCCTCCGGCATGGGGTAGCACAGGCTGATCTGGTCGGTGTCGACGAAGGCCGCCTTGACGCCATCGCGAGTGAGCTGCGCGAACACCTCCCAGCCGACCGAGGACTTCCCGACCCCGGTCGGCCCCGACAGCCACAGCACGGGCAGCGGAACGTCACGCATCCGCGTGACCCTAGCGAGGGCACGGTGAGGCGAGCGAATGTATTTCGCCCGCACATCTCACGCGGCTGATTTCGGTGTGGCTCGCCGGTCCGAAGACCTCCTCGCAGGATGCCGGCTCGCCGGTCGGTTACCGCATGCCATCCGACGATTACAGAATGGCAAGCGTTTCCCCATACCCACCGTCATCGCCCTGTCACTTAGGGGAATATCGCAACGCCTATGAAAGTGAAGGGGGCCGGGTGAAGCGGGTAGTTGGGGTTGTCGCCGGACTGGTGGTGCTCGTCGCCGGGGTGGGCGGCGCGGATGGGGCGGCGGTGGCCAATCGAGGGGCGCCGGCGGCCGTGGTGTGGGGGGCCTGCCCGAAGGTGGCGGGGAAGACCGCGTCGGCGGCGCTCGAATGCGCCTCCGTACGCGTGCCGCTCGACTACCGCGAGCCCATGGGGCAGTCGATCGAGATCGCGCTCAACCGGATCAAGGCCAAGGTGTCCAGGGACGCCAACCATCTGGGCACGCTGCTGCTCAATCCCGGGGGGCCGGGGTCGTCGGGGCGGGATCTGACGGAGCTCGTGGCCACGTCACTGCCCGCCGACGTGTCCGAGCGGTACGACATCGTGGGCTTCGACCCGCGGGGCGTCGGCGGGAGCGAGCCGTCGGTGCACTGCGTGGATCCGGCCACGTACTACAAGGCCCCGAGGCCGGACCAGGTGCCGCACGGGCAGGCGGAGGAGCGGGTGCTGCTGGGCCGGGCCGCCGAGTACGCCCAGCGCTGCGGCCACTTCTGGTCCTGGCTGCTGCCGCACCTCACCACCGAGAACTCCGCCAGGGACATGGACGTGATCCGCGCCGCCCTCGGTGAGGAGAAGATCAGCTACCTCGGCTACTCGTACGGCACCTACCTCGGCGCCGTCTACGCCACCCTCTTCCCGCACCGCGTCAAGCGCCTGGTGATGGACAGCGCGGTGGACCCGACCGGCGTCTGGTACGAGTCGAACCTCAAGCAGGACCGCGCCTTCGAACGCCGCCACCGCCAGTTCCTCGCCTGGACCGCGAAGCACCACGACGTCTACAAGCTGGGCGCCACGCCGAAGCAGACGTCGTTCGCCTACTACGCGATGCGCGACCGGCTGCGCGCCCGACCGGCCGGCGGCGTCGTGGGCCCGAGCGAGCTCGACGACACCTTCACCGTGGCGGGGTACAGCGACAAGATCTGGCCCCAGTTCGCCCAGGCCTGGTCCTCCTACGTACGCCAGGGCGACGTCACGGGCCTCACCGAGATCTACAACAGGCACGGCAAGAACGACGCCGCGGACGAGAACGGCTACGCCATCTACCTCGGCGTCCAGTGCCGCGACGCCCGGTGGCCGCGCCAGTGGGACCGGTGGCGGACGGACATGACCGCGATGCACCGCAAGGCGCCGTTCCTGACCTGGCCGAACGCCTGGTTCAACGCCCCGTGCGCGTTCTGGCCGGTCAAGGGCGGCACGCCGGTGCCGGTGAAGGCGTCGCCGAAGCTGCCGCCGTTCCTCATCCTCCAGTCCCGGTACGACGCCGCGACCCCGTACGAGGGGGCGCTCAACATGGCCGAGCGCTTCCCGCGCGCCCGCATGGTGCTCGACGGCGGCGGCAACCACGGAGTCTCGCTGACCGGCAGCCAGTGCATGGACGGCCACCTGGCCGCGTACCTGCGGGACGGCAAGCTGCCGGGCCGCGGCGCGAAGTGCGCCGCGCCGCCCGAGCCCCGTCCGGCCGCGCACATGACGTCGGGGAGCCCTCAGACCCACGAACTCCTCGGCATTCTCGGCGTGCTGGAAAGGCTCAGCGCCGGCTGATGTCAAGAAAGGGTTACCGTGGGCATTGCCGGATGAGTTAATCGGTAACCCTTCGCGTAGTCTGACCGTGTGATGCTGCGTACATCGGCGTCGCGCGTGCTCGACGACAACGACCGGGACGAAGTTCTCGCACTGCTGGACTCCGACCCGGTCGCCAACGTCTTCGTCTCCTCCCGGGTGCGGGCCGTCGGACTCAACCCGGCGAGGCTCGGCGGGCAGATGTGGGGATTCGGGACGCGCGGCGGCCTCGTGTCACTCTGTTACGCCGGTGCCAACATGGTGCCGGTCAACGCCGGTCCCGAGGCCGTGCACGCGTTCGCCGACCGCGCCCGCAAACAGGGGCGGCGGTGCTCGTCCATCGTGGGCCCGGTCGACGCGGTCTCCCTGCTGTGGGAGCGGCTGGAGCCGCACTGGGGGCGCGCCCGCGCGATCCGCTGGGCGCAACCGGTCATGGCGACCTCGCGCAAGTCACCCGTGCCGGCCGATCCGCTCGTCCGCCGGGTGCGGCCGGAGGAGTTCGACATCCTGCTGCCGGCGTGCGTGGCGATGTTCACCGAGGAGGTCGGGGTCTCGCCGAACCTCGGTGACGGCGGCGCGCTCTACCGGACCCGGGTGGCCGAGCTGATCCGCATCGGGCGGTCGTACGCGCGGATCGACGACGGGCGGGTGGTGTTCAAGGCGGAGGTGGGTGCCGTCACGCCGCACGCCTGCCAGATCCAGGGCGTCTGGGTGGCCCCCGAGCTGCGGGGGAAGGGCCACGCGGTGGCGGGGATGGCCGCCGTGGTGGAGGCCGCGATGAGCTGCTTCGCCCCCGTGGTCTCGCTCTACGTCAACGACTTCAACCATTCGGCGCGGGCGGTCTACCGGAAGGTGGGCTTCCACGAGGTCGACACCTTCATGTCCGTTTTGTTCTAGCATCCGGGGCATGATCCTTGTTACGGGTGCCACGGGGAACGCGGGCGGGGCGCTGGTGCGCACCCTGGCCGGGGCGGGCGAGCCGGTCCGGGCTCTGGTGCGGCGCGAGGTCGACCTGCCGGCCGACCTGCACCTCGGTGATCTGAACGACCCCGAGTCGGTGGCGGGCGCGCTGGGCGGGGTGCGCGGGGTGTTCCTGCTGAGCGGCTACGACCGGATGGACGAGACGCTGGCCGCCGTGTCGCGGGCCGGGGTCGAGCACGTGGTGCTGCTGTCGGCGAGCGCGGCGGAGGCCGCCGACCTGGGCAACCCGATCTCGAAGTACCACGTGGAGTCCGAGGCTCTGGTACGGGAGTCGGGGGTGCCGTGGACGATCCTGCGGCCGCGTACGTTCATGTCGAACACGCTCCGCTGGGCCGACCAGATCAGAGCCGGAAATGTCGTGCGAGACACCTTCCCCGGCGTCGCCGTCGCGACCGTCGACCCGCTCGACATCGCCGCCGTGGCCGCCGCTTCCCTGCTGGAGAAGGGGCGGCACGACGGCCAGGTCTACGGGCTGACCGGGCCCGAGGCGCTGCGCCCGGCCGACCGGGTGCGGATCCTGGGAGCGGCGCTGGGCAGGGAGCTGCGGTTCGAGGGGCTGACCGACGCCGAGGCCAGGGAGCAACTGCTCGCGGGGATGCCGGAGGCGTACGCCGAGGCGTTCCTCGGGTTCTTCGCGCGCGGTGAGCTGGACGAGTCGGTGGTGCTGCCCACCGTCGAGCAGGTCACGGGACGGCCGCCGCGCACGTTCGAGGAGTGGGCGGCGGCCAGCACCGAGGCGTTCCGCCAGAGCTAGCCCGCCGAGTTCCGCGTCGCGGCCGCCTCCGCCAGAGTCGGCTCCGCCAGAGTCGGCTCCGCCAGAGCCGGCCTCCGTCAGCGCTAGACGCGTACGAGCTTGTCGAACAGCCGGGCCAGCTCGGTGCCGGGGTCGGTGGTCAGGCCCACGTGCACCGGCCCGGTCTGCACGATCGTGCTGCGCGGTGCCGTCAGCCAGCGGAACCTGCCGCCCAGCGGCTCGCCCGCGAGCGGGCCGCACTCGTCGCCGCAGGCCAGCTCGTACGCGCTGAGCGCCCGCCGCACCCCGTCGACGTCGGCGCCCGGGTCGAGGGCCCGCAGCCGGCCCGGGTCGAGCTCGACCCGGGCGCACAGGTAGTCGCGCGGCTGGCAGTAGAGCAGCACGCCCGCGTTGATCAGCTCGCCCCGCTCGACCTTGGGCACCACGCGGATCGTCGCGTATTCGTAGACGTCCCTCGTCATCGGTCGCCGCCTCCCCGCCAGAACTCGCCGACCGACCCCGGACCCGTCTTGTGCCCCTTGGGCTGCTGACTGGTGAGCCACTCACGGGGACCGTGCGCCCGCTGGAGCAGATGTTCGACGTACGCCGCGCGCACGTCGTCGGGGGAGTCGAAGCCCGGTTCCCCGGCCAGCCACTCGTCCGGCACCAGCGCCGTCACCGTCTCCAGCAGCTCTGTCGTGATCTTCTCCGCCAGCTCCTCGCCCGCCGCCGCCACGTCGCCGGCGTAGGGCGCGAGCACGTGATCGCCCGCGTCGAACGGCCGCTGCGGGTCGGCGGTGCGCCAGTTGTGGTGGAACCAGAGCGCGGCCCCGTGGTCGATCAGCCACGTGTCGCGGTGCCAGATCAGCAGGTTGGGGTTGCGCCAGCTCCGGTCGATGTTGTGGATGAGGCCGTCGAACCACACCACCCTGGCCGCGAACAGCGGGTCGGGCACCCAGGCCAGCGGCTCGAACCCGAGGGCGCCGGGCAGGAAGTCGACCGCCAGGTTGAGGCCGGTGCTGGCCTTGAGCAGGTCCTGCACCTCCTCGTCCGGCTCCCTGATGCCGAGCTGCGGGTCGAGGTCGATGAGCTTGAGCTCGGGGGTCTTCAGGCCGAGGCGGCGGCCCAGCTCGGCGGCGATGATCTCGGCGACCAGCACCCGCCGGCCCTGACCGGCCTCGCGGAACTTCACGACGTAGGTGCCGAGGTCGTCGGCCTCGACGACGCCGGGCAGCGACCCGCCCTCCCGCAACGGGGTCACATAGCGGGTGGCCGCGATCTTTTCGAGCACGAGATGAGGCTATCGTTCCCGGCCCGGCGCCGAGGACCGGGCACTGGAACGGGCACTGGGCGCGGGCCGGGCGCGGGCTACTCGGCGGACTCGCGGGCGAGGGCGACGATCCGCTCCAGGGCCGCGGCGTGCCGCTGGAAGGCGAGCCGTCCATGAGGGGTGAGCTGTACGTACGTGCGCCGCGCCCGCTTGTCCTGGTCCTTGCGCACGGTGACGTATCCGGCCGCGGCCAGCGCGGACACCTGCTTGGACAGCGCCGAGTCGCTGGTGCCGACGGAGTCCCTGAGGAAGCCGAAGTCCACCCATTCGGCCGGCACCAGCAGGGCCACGATCGACAGCCGCGCCGGGACGTGCAGGAACTCGTCGAAGAGCGGGTCCATCAGGCGCGCCCGCCCTGCTGGACGATCGACTTCAGCACCGAGCGGTTCACCGGCGTGGCCGCGACGTACGCCACCGCCGCCACGATCGCGCCCCCGGCGGCCTGTGACAGCAGCCCGTGGGGCGGCAGGTCGAACAGCGCGAAGGCGGCGATCCGGCCGACGGCGAAGGCCACCATGATGCAGGCGATCAGCCCGCCGTGGAACAGGGCCTCCTGCGTGGTGGTCTTCCGGCGGACCGAGGCCCGGTGCTCGCAGACGATTCCCACGCCCGCGTACACGGCCAACCCGAGCACCATGAAGCTGAGGTTCCAGGGGCGCGGGAGGTCGATGGTCGAGAACGCGACGAACAGGCTGAGCGCGGAGATGATCACGCGGGGCAGGGTGAAGCTCTGGCGGACGATCTCCTCCCGGGTCCTGTCCTGGAGGCGGTGGATGTCGTCGAGCGAATTCTGTGCGTCGTGCGGGTTCATGGGACGTTCCCCCCGGAAGTCGGCTACTTTCCTATGAGGAAAGTAGCATCTACTTTCCTCATAGGAAAGTGGCCCGGGGCGAAAGGCCGGTCGGCGCTGCTGGAGCGGGCCTTCGGCGACCGGCACGCCGCCGCCGTCTCCTTCCGGCTGATCGGCGAGGCCGGCGACCCCGCGGCCTGCCGTGGCCGGACTCGGGCTCACATCTTCGCGATGACCTCCTCGGCGAAGCGCTCCATGGTGGCGATCTTGAGGTCCAGCGTGCCCTCGCCGTACCGGGCCTTCTCCTCGGGGGTGGCCAGCCACCACGGGGCGGCCATCGTCCCCGTCACGCCCTTGGCGGCGAACCGGCGGTAGGTGTCCGCGTCCGGCATCACCGCGAGCGGGGCGATGATCTCGAAGCCCTCGCCGGTCCTGCCGTTCGCGTCGAGGTGGCCGCGCAGGGCGTCGAGCACGCCGTCGAACTGCTCCTCGGTGTAGATGCGGTTGCCGATCCAGCCGTCGCCGAGCCGCGCCGCGCGCCGCAGGGCCGCCTCGCTGTCGCCGCCCACGTACACGGGGATGGGGCCGGACGGGGTGGGTGAGATCGACAGCGGCGGGAGGTCCTCGATCGTGACCGTCTCGCCCGCCCACAGCGAGCGCAGCACGGGGAGCATCGCGTCCAGGCGTCGCCCGCGCGTGTGGAAGTCCTGGCCGGTGCCGGTGAACTCCTCCTTGCACCACCCGACCCCCACCCCGAACGTCACCCGCCCGTTCGACAGCACCGCCGCCGTGGAGACCTGCTTGGCCACGGTGAACAGGTCGCGGGCGGGCGCGATGTAGACGTTGGGGGAGAAGCGCAGCGTGCTCGTCACCGCCGCCATCGCGCCGATCGTCACCCAGACGTCCGGCCAGTGCGTACGCGCGTCCCACCGCGGCCGCCCCGACCGCGAGTACGGGTACGGAGAGGCGAAGTCGGCGTAGAAGAGGTGGTCGGACAGCGTCAGCGTGTCGAACCCGCAGCGCTCGGCCGCCCGCGCGAGCTCGATGAACTGGTCGGTGTCGACGAACGAGGCTCCCAGCCAGAATTTCATCGGAACTCCGGTGCGACCTTGGTGGCGAACAGTTCGAGGTTCCGCTTGACCGTGTCGAGCGGCAGCACACCCTGCTGGCCCTGCATGTACAGCCCGAACCACTCCAGGTCCGGCATCCGGTCGAGCATGCGCTGGATCCCGCGCTTGACGTCGTCCGGCGTGCCGAACAGCGCCATCTCGACGTCGTTCATGCGCTTGGCGTCGCCCTTCTCGGGGGAGATGGGCTTGTGCTTCTCGTCCTCCTTCTTCCGCAGCACCTCCAGGTAGCCGAACGGGCCGAAGAACGCGGCGAAGTCCTTGGGGATGCTGCGGCCGAAGGTGTTGATGGCGTCCTCGGTCGTGTCCGAGATGCCGACGATCTTGAGGATGCCGGTGTGCTCGCCCAGCTTGTAGTGGCGGCCCTGCTTGGCCGACTCCTCCTGGTAGAGCTTGGCCTTGGCGGCGTGGTCGTCCGGGTTGGGGGTGAACATCCACGGCAGGATGTTCTCCTGCGCGGCCCTGATGACCGACCGGTCGGAGATCGTGAACGGCTGCCACAGCTCGGGGTACGGGTTCTGGTACGGCCGGGGGCAGACGGAGACGGCCTGCACCTTGCCGTCCTCGGAGATCTCGCCCGGCGCGCCGAACGTCTTGGTCCACTCCAGCGCCGGCCAGCCCTCGATGCCCTCGTAGGGGTAGGGCACCTGGTAGTCGAGCACGTCCGACTTGTAGCGGAGGGTCTCCTCCGTCCAGGCCAGCTTCATGATCTTCAGCACCTCGCCGAAGACGTCGAAGTTGCGCGTGTCGCTCGCCGAGCCGTCGGAGCGGGCGGCGGCGGCGTGCCAGCGCTGGCCCAGGACGTTCATCCAGCGGTTCTGGTAGCCCCGCGCCACCCCCAGCCGCAGCCGGCCCTTGCAGAACTGGTCGAGCAGCGCCACGTCCTCCGCCGCCCGGATCGGGTCCCAGGCCGGCAGCACGAGGCCGAGCGGCGCGAGCAGGATCCGCTCGGTCCTGGCGGCCAGGTCGGTGAGGAACATCAGCGGGTTGACCGAGAACTCCATGCCCTCGGAGTGGAAGTGGTGCTCGGTCATCATCAGCGCGTCGAACCCGAGCTGGTCGGCGTGGACGGCTATCTCCCGTACTTCGTGCAGCAGCCTCTGGTACGACTCCGTGTCGCGCCCGATGGGTCGTTTGGCCTTGGCATTCTGCTCGGCCGCGTAACCAGAGCCTGGAATTTGCGGATTCAGGAAGATAGAAAACTTCACCGGGGACCTCTTTCCGCGGGATGGTCTTCTGCAAGGTACTCTGGAAATCTTAACCGAGCAATCGCTTGGTTCGCTGCCTTTGGGGGTCGCATGAGGCTCGGGGTCACGATGTTCACCACGGATCTGGCCATGCCGGTGCAGGACCTGGCCAGGGCGGCGGAGGAGCGCGGCTTCGACTCGTTGTACGTGCCCGAGCACACGCACATCCCGGTCTCGCGGCGCACGCCGTACCCGGGAGGGGCGGGCGAGCTGCCCGACGAGTACCGGCGCACGCTCGACCCCCTGGTCGCCCTCTCCTTCGCCGCCGCCGCGACCAGCCGCCTGCGCGTCGGGACCGGCATCCTGCTCGCCGCCCAGCGCGAGCCCATCGTCACCGCCAAGGCCATCGCCACCCTCGACCGGTTGTCGGGCGGGCGGGTCGTGGTCGGGGTCGGGTTCGGGTGGAACGTGGAGGAGATCGAGAACCACGGGGTCCCGTACGGGCGGCGGCGCGAGGTGGCCCGGCGGAACGTGCTGGCCATGCAGGCGTTGTGGCGCGACGAGGTGGCCTCCATCGACGGGTGCGAACCCTGCTGGTCCTGGCCCAAGCCGCTGGCCGGGCTGCCCGTCTACGTGGGCGGGGCCGCGGGGGCGAAGTTGTTCGCGCACGTCGCCGAGTACGCCGAGGGGTGGATGCCGATCGGCGGGCACGGGATCAAGGCCGCGCTGCCGGCGCTGCGCGAGGCGTGCGACAAGGCGGGGCGGCCGATGGCGAAGGTCATCCCCTTCGGTACGCGGCCCACGCAGGAGAAACTGGAGTATTTCGCCGGGCTCGGGGTCGAGGAAGCGGTGGCCACGTTGCCCAGCGGGCCGGCCGAGGTCGTGCTGCCGCTGCTGGACAAGTACGCCACGCTTCTCTGAACGGACAGTTCAGCGCCGGGTGGCGGGCATAATGGCGGGATATGTCCGAGCTACGTGCCGATGATCCGCGGCAGCTGGGGTCGTACCGGCTGACACGCAGGCTCGGCCAGGGTGGCCAGGGGGTCGTCTACCTCGGCCACTCCCCGCAGGGATCGCAGGTGGCGGTCAAACTCCTGCACGCCAGCCTCTCCGGGGATGCGGACGTGCGGCGCCGGTTCCTGGGCGAGGTCGAGGCCGTGCGGCGGGTGGCCGCGTTCTGCACGGCGCAGCTCCTGGACGCCGACCTCGACGGCGATCGGCCGTACCTGGTGAGTGAGTACGTCGAAGGCCCCTCGCTGCGCGAGCACGTGATCGCGCAGGGGCCCCGCCGGGGTGGCTCCCTCGACCGCCTGGCCATCGGCACCGCCACCGCGCTGGGGGCGATCCACCGGGCCGGGGTGGTGCATCGGGACTTCAAACCCGGGAACGTGCTGCTCGGCATCGACGGGCCGCGGGTGATCGACTTCGGGGTGTCGCGGCTGGTCGACACCGCCACCACGACGAGCCACCTGCCGATGGGGACGCCTGCCTACATGGCGCCCGAGCGGATGAAGGGCGAGCCGGCCGGGCCGCCTGCCGACATGTGGGCCTGGGGGCTGACTGTCGTCTATACCGCTACGGGGCGGAACGCGTACACGGCTGATACGCATCAGGAGGTGCTGGCTCGCGTCCTTTACGGCAAGCCGGACCTGGGAGCGCTGGGCGGGACGCTGCGGGAGATCGTGCAGGCTTGCCTGGCGACGGATCCGGGGGAGCGGCCGGATGCGGAGGAGGTGCTGCGGCTGCTGCTGGGGCAGAGCGTGGGCGGGGCGGACGCGCTGCTGTCGACCGGGGCCATGGCGGCCGTCGAAGGGCCGGCCCGCGAGACGGACGCCCCGGAGGAGGGCGGCTCGGAGGAGGGCGATTCCACAGAAAGCGATTCCGCAGAGGGCGGTTCCGAGGCCGGGAAGGCCGGTCGAGGTGGGGCGAAGGGGCGCGGGAAGGGTGGTGGCGGTCTGAGGTCGCTCACCGCTCGTCCTGGCGCGGTCCTGGGGCTCGGGGCGGCCGAGGCCGAGGCCGGTGTGATCACCGATCCCGATCCGACCACGAGCTTCCCCGCGATCACCGCGCCTCAGCTGGCCGCCAGGGCCAAGCGGGACGCCGAAGCCGCCGCCGCAACCACCCCCGACGACACCACCATTCCCGACGCCGCCACCACCCCTGACGACACCACCACCCCGGACGCCGCCCCCGGCGTCGCCACCACCCCCGGCCCCAGGCCCGTTTGGCGGCGGGTGCGGGGCTGGCAGGTGGCCGTGCTGGTCGCCGGGCTGCTGATGGGGGTCGGCGGGTTCGTGTTCTGGCTGCGCAGCGCTCAGGGGCCGGGACTGGAGGGGACGTGGTCGGGGTCGGCCGAGCACTTCTCCGCCCGGCGGGTCTTCCCGATCGAGGTGCGGCTGGGCGGCGACGGCGGCGGGTTGATGCGCTGGGGAGCGGACCTGCACTGCACGGGCCGGCTCGGGCGGGTCGGGAGCGGGATGGTCTTCGTCCTCGATCAGGTCCAGGGCGCGGAGTGCTACCCGGGGACGTTGCGGATGTTCCCCACCGCCGACGTGGACCAGATGGCCATCAAGGTGACACGCGATGGTAAGGACGAAGTGACGTATTCCGGCAAGGTCGTGCGTACATCCTGACCGGCTGTGTCACGGTCAGGCAGCGATTGTTCTGAGCACCGTTGACTGTTCGCGGCCTGTTGCGTTCAGTAGAGAGCAGAAGGGGTTGCGGCGAGGGGAGGCGCCCCGTGCCAACGGCGCAGCCGCTCAGAACGGGGGATCCGCAGCGACTCGGGGAGTACCACCTTTCCGGGCGCCTCGGTGAGGGCGGTCAAGGCGCGGTCTTCCTCGGTTCCAGGGGCGGCGAGACGTACGCGGTCAAGCTGCTGCATGGGCCCGTGGGGGACGAGCGGGCGGCGTTCCTGCGGGAGGTCGAGCTGGCCAAGCATGTGGCGAGGTTCTGCACCGCCCAGGTGATCGACGCGGGGTTCGACGAGGGCCGGCCGTACATCGTGAGCGAGTACGTCGACGGGCCCTCGCTCCAGCGGGAGGTCGCGCTCACCGGGCCCCGGCGCGGTGGAGGGCTGGAACGCCTGGCCGTCAGCACGGCCACTGCGCTGGCCGCCATTCACCGGGCCGGGATCGTCCATCGGGACTTCAAGCCGCAGAACGTGCTGCTCGGATCGGACGGGCCGCGCGTGATCGACTTCGGCCTGGCCAGGGCGCTGGACGCGGCGGCGACGGTGAGCGGGCGGGGGGTCGGCACGCCCGCGTACATGGCGCCCGAGCAGATCACCGCGTCGGCGGTCACGGGGGCGGCCGACGTCTTCTCGTGGGGCGCGACGATGTGCTTCGCGGCCAACGCCTCCGCGCCGTTCGGTCAGGACTCGGTGGCGCCGGTCCTGCACCGCATCCTGACCGCGCCACCCGATCTGGGGCTGCTGGACGGGCGGTTGCGTACGCTGGTGGAGGCGTGCCTGGACAAGGACGCGCGCAACCGGCCGACGAGCAGGGACCTGCTGTTCGAGCTGCTGGGGGAGTCGACCGGGGACGTGCCGCCCGAGGTCCTCCGCTCACCACCGCCCCACATCCTCCGCGCCCCACCACCCCTGATCCCCGAACCCCGCCCGCCCGTCGCCGAACCCGAGTCGCGCCCGCCGGGCGGCGAGCCGGGAGGATGGCCGCCGATGGCCGAGCCGGAGGAGACCGGCGCACCTGACGCCTACCGGCTGCCCGACTCGCACCCTTCGGGACCCCGGCCGCCGGATGGCGAGCCCTGGCCCCCCACCGGCGACAGCGGCTCTGGCAATGGGCGCGGCTCCGGCAATGGGAGCGGACCTGGCAATGGGAGCGGACCTGGCAATGGGAACGGACCTGGCAATGGGAGCGGTCTCGGCCGGGGCAGCGGGCATGACGGTGGTGGCGGCGGCGCGCAGCCGTACGTCGCGAACCCCGCCCACTCCGTCTTAGCCGATCACTCGGACGGTGGCGGCGACCCGAGCCAAGGCGCCGGATCCCCGGCAGGGGACGGCAACGGCCGTGGCAAGGGCTGGCCCAGAGCCGCCATCGCGGTCTGCGTCGCCCTGCTGGTCACGGCCGCCGTCCTCCTCACCGTCGTCATCCCCTCCCTGACCGGCAACGACACGGCCACCGGCCCCCAGGCGGCAGGCCCCTCCGTCCCCCCGAAGTCGGAACCACCGAACCCGGAGACCTCCGCCCCCGAGACCGACAAGGCCGAACCCCCCACCAAACCCGCGGAGACCCACGGCCCCCGCGAACCCACGGCCAGTCCACCGGTGGTACGCCCACCCGTAACCGTCGCCATCCCCGCCCTGACGGGGCTGAGCAAAGCCGACGCCACCAAGGCCCTCAAGCGCGCCGGTCTGACACTCGGCACGGTCTCCCAGGCCGACTCACCGCAGAAGATCGGCCAGGTCCTGTCCAGCAAGCCCGCCTCCGGCACGTCCGTGCCCAGGAACAGCACGGTGTCGCTGCAGGTGTCGGCAGGCCTGCCCGTACCAGCCGTCACGGGCATGCAACGCAAACCCGCCGAAGCCGCGATCACGGCCGCCGGCCTCAAGGTCGGCGCCATCACCCGCTCCTGCTCCCCGCAGCCGAACGGCCAGGTCCTCTCCACCCAACCGCAAGCGGGCCGCCGCGTACCGGGCAGCACCCCGGTGGCCCTCACCCTGGCCCGCACCGGCACCCCCGTCCCCTCAGTCGTCGGCCAGGCGAGAGAGGACGCCCGAGCCGCCCTGATCGCCGCCGGCTTCACCGTCCGCGTAAGAGACCAGGTGGTGGACGACGAATCCCGGGTAGGCGTCGTCCTCTCCCAGAGCCTCCCACCAGGCACCTGCGCCAGACCCACCAGCCAGATCGTGATCGCGGTAGGCCTCGCCGGCCAGTCGGGCCCCGACCCCCACGAACCCACAGAGACCCCGACCGGCCCGGTCACCGGAGACTGACGGGCGTGCACCGCCTGTTCAAGGGCAGTTGGCGTCCATGCAGAAATTCCTGAAGTTGGTGGTGGCGCGCTGGCTGGCCCGCACCCCGATCGGCCTGGTCGCCCTCGGGATCGGCTGGTACCTGGCCCGACGCCGGCGCAGACGACAGCAACCGCCGCACGACACCCAGCACACCCGACGCCACCCGGCGAGAACCAAGCACCACGCACACCACGGCCCTAGGTAGATCCATAAGCGCACCGGCGTCGAACCGCCCTCGCGTATGAACGGCGGGGGAGGATCTCCCGCCCGACCCGATCACCTGTGATCAGCGTCGACTTCCTGTGCGTGCTCTCCGTGAGCACGGAGCACCCGGCGCGGGGATCGCCTTGCCTGGCTTCGCGAAGGTAGGAACGCGTGAACGTAGAGGCACGGCTGCTGGAGCTGATGTCGCGTCTCCAGGCGCTGCGGGTCGGCGCGCGCCGGCGACAATGTCGTCGCCGGTATGTCCCTGATCCTGGCGGACGTGGTCCACTGACCCTCCGTCCAGGGCGAAGTGATCGACCAGCAGCCTCGGCTGTTTGCTGGACGTCGGCCTGATCTGAGCCGTTCGGCTAGGAAGGCTTCAGAGCTGGCCGGTCCGCCGCATCCTGCGTGCTGTCAGGCGTCGGAACAAGGACGCCCCTAGATCCAGCGAACCTGCGTGGGGCCGGGGGCACGGGGCGAGCGCGAGCGAGCGGGGTTTTCGGGGGATCGAAAGGGGGCGGAGCCCCCTTGGGAGGCGCTGTCTGGAACCGAACGGCGCGCAGCGCCCCCTTGTGGAAGGCCTTGCCTTTCGGACTGGGAGCCCTCTCAGCGCCTGCGCTTCTTGCCTGTGCCCTTGGGGCGGCCGCGTTCGCCCGGTGATGCGCTGTGGACCAGGCGGAGGCGGTGGCGGCCGGCGCGCAAGGGTTCGGCGACCAGGTCGCGCATCTCCGCCAGGCCCTCCGCATCGTGGTGCCCCGAGGCCAGCACCGCCTCCGCGAACTCGTACGCGTCCTTCCCCGCCATGGCCCTGAGCTGCTCGATCAACGGCTCAGGACCCCCGAGCTCCAGCAACGTGAGGAAGTTCTCCGCCCCCAGCAGCAGGTGATCGCGCTCCCCGAGCGTCCCCGGGTCGATCTCGCCCTCGTCCATGAGGAAGGTCAGGGCGGTGGGGCCGAGGATGGGGTCTTGGCGGAGGCTGCGGAGGAGGGCGGGGCCCTGGGGGAGGGTTTCGGTGAGGACGCTGAGCATGGCGGCGGTGCGGGTGCGGAACGGGCAGGCTCTGATGGCCTCCAGGAGGGTTTCGACGTCCTGGCCCGGGTGGGACAGCCAGGCGTTGAGTTCGGCGGCGGCTTCCTGGGGCGGGTAGTGCTGGGTGAGGACGCCCAGGAGTTCGGCGGGTGGGGCGGTGGCGAGCTCGCCGATCAGAGGGGCGTCGCGGCCTTCCTCCAGGAGGCGTTCGCGGACGGCGCGCAGGCCGAGGGGGGTGAGGGTGGCCAGGAGGAGGTCGGGGGCCGCGAGGCCGGTGCGGAGGCGGTCCACGGCCTCCGGGGGGAGCTCCTGGTCCTCGTGGTCGAGGTCGCTGGAGTAGAGCTCGTCCGCCGGGCCTCGGGTCAGCTCCACGGCGCCCAGGTCGGACAGGACGGCGAAGGTGCTTTCGAGGTCATGGGCCACCTGTTCGCGCCACAGGTCCCGGAGGTGGGGCTCGGCGTCGTCGAAGACGAAGGACGTCTGGCAAGCCAGCCACACCGTCTCCGCCAGGCGGGTCACCGGCATGTCGTCCATGCCGTACAGGGTGTTGAGGATGTCCGGGAGGATCTCGTCGAAGAGCTCCGCCAGCAGGGCGGCCGGTCGCCAGGTGGCGACGGGGGTGGTGATCACGCCGCCCAGGTGGGGGAGCACCGCGAAGGCGCGGCTCCACAGCGCCTCCGGGTCGCGGAGGAGAGGGGCGGCCTTGGCGACGCGGAGGAGGCGGCCCTTGCTGACGCGGATCAGGCGGGCCTCCTTCGCCCAGGCGAGGAGGAGGCTCAGGTGCGGGAGCTCGGCGCTGCTGCGGACGTGCAACCGCTCCTCGCCGGTGCCGAGCAGCTCTGACAGCCGGCGGGCGGCCGTGAGGGGGAGGTGGCCGGCCTTGGTGAGCTGGCGGCCGTCCTTGCCCAGCCAGTCAGCCAGGGTGACGAGCCGCTGGACGATCTTGCTGTGGGCGGCGGCCTCGGTGAGGTCGGAGGCCGGGGGAAGGGCGATGGGGGGCTGGACGTAGGCGCGTTCGTCGTCGGCGTCCAGGGCCGACTCCGTGAGGCGGGCTTCCAGGATCTTGTCGAGCACGCCCTGGTCGTAGCGGATGCGGCCGGCATCGAGGTCGTTCTTGAAGTCCTCGAAGGTGCCGGGGTCGGTGAGGTTGAGGCCGTGGTCGAGGGCCGTCTGCGCCCAGAACTTGGCCAGGCCCTGGCGGTAGGGGTCGTCGAGGGCCTTCTGGAACTCGGCGGCGGCCTGGGTGATCGCCTGGTCCGTCTCGGCCTCCGTGGCGCCGCGCGGGTCGCGCAGGCCGGTGGCGGCGAGGTAGCGCAGGTAGGTGCGGAGGATCTCCGGGGCCGTGTCGAGGATCTCCCTCGGGGCCACGACGTTACGCGGGATCCAGGACAGGAGGAAGCGCCGGATCTGGCGGGCGTCCCAGTAGGCCAGGCGGCCGTCGCGGCTCTGGTGGCGGGCGTCGATGGCAGCGGTGATCAGCAGGTCGTCGGCGGGGAGGCCGTGCCGGCCCGCCCAGGAGAGGCAGCGCCGGATCAGCACGGTCTTGGCCGCCTCGAACTCCTCGGCCTCCTCGGGCTCGAACCAGGTACGCAAAGCACGAACTCCCTGCTGTGCTGGGGGGAGGGGTGAAATGAAAGTCTGGCGTACCAGTATTCCGGTTCGTACGGCTCGATGGGCTGCTCTTCGGCTACTTCAGTGCGCCTGCGGTCAATCCGGCGACTTTCCGGCGTCGGACGTACAGCCGGAGACGACCCGGGCGCCGGCGCTGGGAGTTCCTTCCAGGGAGACGGTCTCACCGGTCAGCCGTGACCGCTCGGCGGCCCAGGCGATGAGGTGGCTGTGCAGGCTCTCGCCGGGCGAGGAGAGGATCGTCGAGCCGTCCCTCGTGGCGACCGCCGTGAGGAACGCCTCGACGAGCGCTTCGTCGCCGCCCCCGTGGCCGCCCCTGGCCGTCGCGTCGCCCGTGGGGGACGTCTCGACGGTCTCGGTGCGGCCGGTGACGAAGTCGTGGACGGTCAGGCGGTCGCCGTCGCCGTCGATCGAGCCGCGGGTGCCGAAGATCCGCGTCTGCCGGTGGAGCGCCGGGGTGAACCCGGTCATGGTGAACGACGCCGTGCCGCCGCCCTCGAACTCGAGGTTCACGACCTGGTGATCGACCACGTCGTTGTCGCAGGCGTACACGCACCTGCCGTACGGGCCGGTCCTGAGCGCCTCCAGCAACCCCTGCTCGGAGACGTCGTCGGTGAGGACCGACACCGGCCAGACCTCCTTGCCCGCGAGCGGGAGGTAGATGCGCCTGGCGGAGTACGGGCAGGAGGGCTCGACCGCGCAGTCGAGGCAGCGGTCGGCGGCGCCGTCCGGGCGGTTCTCGGGGCGGAAGTGCTTGAGGCCGCCGAAGGAGGAGACGCGGGTGACCTGCCTGCCGGTCAGGTGGACGAGCCAGTCGAGGTCGTGGCAGGACTTGGCGAGCAGCATGAACGTGGACTCGTCCGTCCGCCGCCAGTTGCCCCGCACGTACGAGTGCGCCTGGTGCCACCACCCCACCGGCTCCAGGTGCTGCACGCTGACGATCTCGCCGATCCGCCCGCCGTCGAGCAGCGCCTTCAGGGCCTGCGTGTACGGGGTGTAACGCAGCACGTGGCACACCGCGAATATCGCGCCGGAGCGCTCGGCGGCCGCCACGATCTTCCGGCAGTCGTCCTCGGAGACCGCCATCGGCTTCTCCAGCAGGACGTCGTAGCCCAACTCGGCGAAGCGCACCGCGGGCTCGACGTGGTCCCGGTCCTGGGTCGCGATGATCACCGCGTCCGCCCGGCGGGGGAGCGCGGCCAGCTCGCGCCAGTCCGCGTACTGCTCGGCCCCGGGGAACCTGCCGCGGCGGCCGTCCAGCGGGTCCGCCACCGCGACCACCCGCGCCCGGCCGCTCGCGACGGCGTGGCGGGCATAGGAGGTCCCCCGCGAACCCGCGCCGACGACGGCGAGCGTCACCATCGTTTCCTCCAATTTATGTAACCAATTCACGTATGTCGGCCGATGCTAGGATCCGGGCTGGTAGTCGTCAATAGGGAAGTTATGGGAAAGGGTCTCATAAGTGACCGAGCTCCGGCCGGGTGACGCGTCGCTGCTGCGCAAAGTGAACACTCAGGTCACGCTCAGAGCACTGCGCCGCGCGGGCGTGGCCACGCTGACCCAGCTCGGCCGCGTCGCCGGGCTGTCCAGGCAGACGGTGGAGGCGGTGCTCGACGAGCTGGGCGAGCGCGGCTACGTGCGGGAGGTGCCGCCCGACGAGGGCGTGATGGGGCGGCCGGCGCGGCGGTTCGGGTTCCGCGCGGACGCCGGCTACGTGGTGGGCGTGGAGATCGGCGCCGAGGCGATCGTGGCCGCGCTGGCCGACCTCAACGGCGAGGTGATCGCGTGGGAGCGGGCCGGGGTCTCCGGCGACGCCGCGGCCCACGAGCGGCTGGAGGTGGCCGAGCGTACGGCGCTGACGTGCGTGGACGCCGCCGGCGTGGCGCGCCGGCGGGTCTGGGCCGTGGCCGCGGGCACCTCCGGCATCGTGGACCGCAGCGGTCGCGTGTCCCTGTCGATCACGCTGCCCGGCTGGACGGGCGTGGACCTGGCCGGACTGGCCGGGCGCTGGTTCGGCTGCACCGCGCTGGCGGCCAACGACGCCAACCTCGCCGCGCTGGCCGAGCACTGGCGCGGCGGCGCGCAGCACGCCTCCGACGTCGTGTACGTCCTGATCGGCCACCGGGCGGGCGCCGGCGTCCTGATCGGCGGGCGGCTGCATCCCGGGCGCAACGGGGCCGCCGGCGAGATCGGCACGCTGCGCCAGGTCGGCTGGGAGGACGCCGCCCGCGAGCTGGTCAAGGACGCCTCGGCGGCGGAGGTGTTCGAGGCGGCGCTGGCGGGCGACCGCGACGCGCTGCGGCGGGTGGACCGCTACGCCGAGAACCTGGCCGTCGGCGCCTCGGCGCTGGCCCTGGCCATCGACCCCGACCTGCTGGTGCTCGGCGGCGGCTACGCGCGGGCCGGTGACGTGCTGCTCGAACCTCTGCGGCGGCACCTGGCCGAGCTGTGCGTGAGCGCCCCGGAGGTGGTGGCCTCCACGTTCGGGGACGAGGCGGTGGCGCTCGGCGCGGTACGGCTGGCGCTCGACCACGTCGAGCGCGAGGTGCTCGGGCTGTAGTACGCCCGGGCGGCCTCGAGGAGGCTCTAGTACGCCCGGGCGGCCTCGAGGAGGACGGCGTGTACCTGCTCCTCCGGCAGGTCCATCGTCCTGACCGCGCCCCACTGCAGCGCCCCCAGCAGCGCCCAGCTCTTGAGCCTGGCCTCCGGGCCGGGGTCGTCGCCCACGAGCTTGGCGTAGATCTCGTCCCGGAACGTCCGGACCGTGTCGCGTTCCGAGCCCGGCGTCGTCGCGGCGTCGTCCGCGGCCAGGTCCTCCATGAACAGGCGGATCACCGAGCGATAGCGCACCGCGAACCCGACCAGCGCCTCGACGAACTCCCCCCGGCTCGCGTACGAGGTGTCGAGCAGCGCCAGCATGTCACCCGCCGCCGGCGACAGCAGCTCGGCCGCCAGGCGGTCCTTCGGGTGGAAGTGGTAGGCGACCGCGGTCTTGGTCAGGCCGACGGCGGCGGCGATGTCGGCCAGCGACGTCGCCGCGTAGCCACGCTCGGCGAACAGCTCTCTGGCGGCGGCCAGGATCCGGGTGCGGGTGTCGTCGGGTGTGGTCATCGTCTCATTCCCTGTGGAAGACAACCTTCCGGATATTTCCCGTTTTATCGTATGTCCTGTACGACCGTACAGGACGGTCGTCGAGCCGGGGGACTGAGCGATGACGCGGTTACTGGGACGTCTGGGTGGCTGGTGCGCGCGACACGGCTGGATCGTGCTGATCAGCTGGGTGCTCGCGGCCGCCGCGCTGATCGGCGGCAGCCTGGCCTTCCCCAGCCCGACCAGCAGCGACGCCAGCATCCCCGGCACCGACGCGCAACGCGCCCACGACCTGATGAAGACGGGCTTCGGCTCCGGCTACGCCACGGGCGGAACGGTACAACTCCTCCTCTACTCCGCCGACGGCCCTCTCACCGAGGACTCCCGCAAGAAGGCTGTGGAGCAGTCCGTCGACCGGCTGCGCACGATGCCGCACGTCGAGCGGGTGGACACCCCGTACCGCGTCGGCGGCATCGCCTCCAACCTGCAGATCGGCCTCATCACCATCCGCCTGGAGGGCAACGACTCCGACAAGATCGCCGAGACCACGCAGGCCTTGTCGAAGGCCGCGGACCCGGCGCGGGCCGCCGGCCTGGAGGTCGTGCCCGCCGACAGCTCCACCCCCGCCGACAAGGAGATCAAGACGGGGCCGAGCGAGATCATCGGCGTGGCGTGCGCGCTGCTGGTGCTGGTGTTCGCGTTCGGGACGCTGGTGGCGGCGATGATCCCGATCTTCGCCGCGCTGGTCAGCGTGGCCTCGGGGCTCGGCATCATCGGGCTGCTCGGGTGGGTCGTGGACATGCCCAAGCAGGCCGGCATCATGGCCACGATGATCGGGCTCGGCGTGGGCATCGACTACGCGCTGTTCCTGCTGTCCCGCCATCGCCGGCTGCTGGCCGAAGGAGTGCCGGTCGCGGAGTCCGTCCGCCGTACCGTGGCCAGTTCGGGCGGGGCGGTCGTGTTCGCCGGCGGCACGGTGATCATCGCGTTGAGCGCCCTGATGCTGGCCGGCTTCCCCCTGCTGGCCACGCTCGGCTGGGTCACCGGCATCTCGGTCGTGGCCGCCGTGCTGACCTCGATCACGCTGGTGCCGGCCCTGCTGGGGCTGCTCGGCCACCGCGTCAACGCGCTCAAGGTGCCGTTCCTGCGCGGCGCCGGCTCGTCCGGCTCCGGCTGGGCGGGCCTGGGGTCGTGGGTGGCGCGCCGCCCGTGGCAGGTGCTGCTCGCCAGCGTCGTCGTGCTGGGCGCGCTGGCCGCCCCCGCGCTGGCGCTCAAGCTCGGGGCGCTCGACGAGGGGTACGGCACGAAGGGCTCGGAGCCGCGCCGCGCGTACGAGCTCATGGCCACCGGCTTCGGCCCCGGCTCCAACGGGCCGCTGATCGTGGTCGCCGAGCTGCCCGCCAAGGTGGCGGACGCCGCGGACCCCGTCGTCGAGGACCTGGTCCGCGAGGTGAAGGCCGTCGAGGGCGTGGCCCACGTGGCCGACCCCAAGGTCAACACCTCCGGCCGCTCGGTGCTGCTGCAGACCGTCACCGAGTACGCTCCCAGCGACGACCGGGCCGCCCAAGTGGTCAGGGACGTCCGGGCCATCTCGCTGCCGGGCGTGGACGTGCACGTCGGCGGCAAGGTCGCGGCCCTGACCGACGCCGGGGACCGGATGGCCGAGCGCACCCCGCTCGTGATCGGCGTCGTGGTGCTGCTCAGCGCCCTGCTCCTGCTGCTGGCCTTCCGCGCGCCGGTCATCGCGGTCAAGGCGGCGGTGATGAACCTGGTGTCGCTGGGGGCCGCGTTCGGGGCGCTGGCGATGGTGTTCTCGATCGGGCTGGGCAGCGGGCTGGTGGGCATGGACGCGCCGGCCAGCGCCTCGTACGTACAGACGATCTTCTTCTCGGTGCCGATCGAGAGCTACGTGCCGCTGATGTTGTTCGCGGTGCTGTTCGGGCTGTCGATGGACTACGAGGTGTTCCTGCTGACAGCGGTGCGGCAGTCGTACCTGCGGCACGGGCGCAACGCGCGGTCGGTGGCCGAGGGGCTCGGCTCGACCGGCCGGGTCATCACGTCGGCGGCGCTGATCATGGTGGCGGTGTTCGTGGCGTTCATCGCCTACCCGGATGCGATGGTCAAGACGTTCGGCGTGGGGCTCGCGGTGGCCATCGCGGTGGACGCCACGATCATCCGCGGCTTCCTGGTGCCGGCCACGATGGTGCTGCTGGGACGGCTCAACTGGTGGTGCCCGCGGTGGCTGGACCGGATCCTGCCGAACCTGTCGGTCGAGGGGCACGAGGAGGACGACACGCCCGCCGTGGAGCGGCGGGAGCCGGTCAAGCTGGGCGTTTAGGGTCGGCCCCGGCTGACCTTGCCGCTCACCTCGCCGCGCCGGGTGCCCAGCCAGGCGACCAGCACCGTGGCCCCTCGGGTTGAACGGTCACGAGCCGGAACCTACCTGGAGATAGCGCAGGACGGCCAGCACCCGGCGGTGGTCGCCGTCCGAGGGCGCCAGGCCGAGCTTGGTGAAGATCTGCGTCACGTGTTTCTCCACCGAGCCGTACGACAGGAACAGCGCCTCGGCGATGGCGCTGTTGGAGCGGCCCTGCGCCATCATGGCCAGCACCTCCCGCTCCCTGGGCGACAGCAGGGCGAGGGCGTCGGTGCGCCCGCTGGCGCCCATGATCTGGGTGACCACTTCCGGGTCGAGCACCGTCTCCCCGGCCGCGACGCGCTCCAGGGCGGTCAGGAAGTCCCTGACGTCGGCGACGCGCTCCTTCAGCAGGTAGCCGACCCCCCGCGCCCCGCCGGCGAGGAGCCGGGCGGCGTAGCGGGTCTCGATGTACTGCGAGAACACCAGCACGCCCAGGTCGGGGTGGTCGCGGCGGATCCGGATCGCGGCGCGCAGGCCCTCGTCGGTGTGGGACGGCGGCATGCGGACGTCGACCACGGCCACGTCGGGGCGGTGCTCGGCCACGGCCGCCACCAGGGCCTCTCCGTCGCCCACGGCCGCCGCCACCTCGTGGCCGCGCGAGGTGAGCAGCAGGCACAGGCCGTCGCGGAGCACCACGGCGTCCTCGGCGATCACGATGCGCATGCCTGCTCCGTCCGGGAGTGCAGCGGGAGGTCGACGGTGACCACCGTAGGGCCTCCGGCGGGGCTGTGGATCACCAGTTCGCCGTCCACCACCCGTACGCGGTCGGTCAGCCCCCGCAGCCCCGACCCGGCACCCACCACCGCGCCGCCCTCGCCGTCGTCCCACACCCGCAGGCGCAGCAGCCCGTCCTCCGCCCGCACCCGGACGGCGGCCCGCCGGGCGCCGCTGTGCTTGGCCACGTTGGCCAGCAGTTCGGTGGTGCAGAAGAACGCGATGGTCTCGATGGCGGGCGAGGGCCGGTCGGGCAGGTCGGCGTCGAGGTCGACGGGCAGCGGGCCGCGCGCGGCCAGCGTGGCCAGGGCGACCTCGAGGCCCTTGTCGAGGGCGGGCGGGTGGATGCCGCGGATCAGGTCGGTCAGCTCCGACAGGGTCTCCTTGGCGTTGCGGTGGGCGCCGTCGAGGAGGGTACGGGCGCGGTCGAGCCGGACGGGGTCGTCGGCCGCGGCCAGCTCCTCCCTGGCCATGCCGATGCTCATGGCCAGGGCCACCAGGCGGGCGGCCGTGCCGTCGTGCAGGTCGCGCTCGACCCGGCGGAGCACGGCGGCGGCGTCGTTCACGGCCAGCGCCCGGGTCTCCTCCAGCGCGCGGATGCGGGCCTGACCGGGAGCCGGGCCGAGCAGCGTACGCGCCAGCAGCCGTTCCGGGGCCAGCGCCACGTGCACCGCCCACGGGGCCACGAGCAGCAGCACCGCCCCCGCCGCGCTCATCAGCAGCGCGCCGGGCCAGCCGCCGGGCGTCAGGACCGGGATCGCGGACGTCCGCCACCACAGCGGGCAGGCGAGCAGGACCAGCCCGAACCCCCACGACCCGGCGGCCACCGCGACGGCGAGGACGGCCGCGGGCAGCCGGGCGAAGGCGTGTACGAGGGCTCGCCAGCCGGTGACGTCGCCGAGCGCCGAACCCAGCCGGTTCACCAGCCCCCGGCCGGGCCGGAACGGCTCGGGCGCCGCCACCCGCACCCCCGCCAGCCTCCCGGCCAGCCCCCGGTTGACCGCGCCGAGCCGCCGGGCGCCCAGCACGCACAGCGCCAGCACCGGCAGCCCGACGACGTAGGCCGAGGCGACCGCGCTCAGCAGCACGACGACCAGGTGGACCAGGCCGACGCCCGCCAGCAGCGGCAGCGTCAGCGTGTAGGCGAGCTCGCGCCAGATCCGCACCGGCTTGCTCCTCTCTCCTCCCCTACAGCGTGACGACCCCGTCCGGGGACGGCCACCCGGTGAGCCCCCGGGGGATGTCCCGAACGGATCCGGCGGACGCCCCCGTGGTCCGCGGCCGGGCCCGCGAACGAGGGTGGGGAGGTGATCACAAGTCGGATGGAGGAGACACATGTTCGGCAGAATCAGTGGGGCGGTGGCTGTGGCTGGGGCTGTGGCTGGGGTCCTGGCGATGACGCTGACCGCCCCGGCGAGCGCTGAGACGCCCCGGCTCCCGTGGCGGCCGTGCGCGGGCGGGAACGTGCCGGCCGGGATGGAGTGCGCCACGATCGAGGTGCCCGTGGACTGGGCCCGGCCCCAGGGCCCGAAGGTCCGGCTGGACCTGGCCCGCCTGCCCACCACCGGGTCCACTACTGGGCGCCGCGTCGGGAGCGTGCTCGGAGTGCCCGGCGGCCCCGGGGCCAACGGCATCGACGACCTCAAGCACGCGGCGGACGACCTCACCGAGCTGCGCCGCCGCTTCGACCTGGTCGCCTACCGGCCGCGCACCACCGTCTGGCGCGAGTCCATGCCCGCCTCGTGTGCCCGAGCCCCGCTCGCGCTGTACGAGCCCCGCGACCGGAAGCAGTACGCCGCCCTGGCCGCGACCATGGCCAGAGCCTTCGCCGCGTGCCGGGCCGACGACCGCACGGGCCTGTTCGCGCACCTGGACTCCCTGTCCGTCGCCAGGGACATGGACGCCGTCCGCCGGGCGCTGGGCGAGGAGCGGCTGAGCATCATGGCCAACTCGTACGGAGGCGTCGCCGCGGCCGCCTACATCCGGCTGTTCCCGCAGCGCATCCGGGCCATGTACGTGGACGGGGTGATCAACCAGACCGAGGGCTGGCCGGCCGCCGGCCTGGTGGCGTTCCGCGGCGCGGAGGAGGCGCTGACCCGGTTCGGGCGCTGGTGCGCGGAGACGCCCGCCTGCGCGCTGCACGGGGAGGACGCCGCGGAGGTCTGGCGCGAGCTCACCCGCGCCGCCGACCGCGACCCGATCCCGGTCACGTCGGAGCAGTTCGGTGCGGGCGAGCTGACGGGCTGGCGCCTGCGCAGCTTCAGCTTCGTCCCCGATCCCGGCCCGGACGCCGCCAACTGGCTGACCCTGGCGACGGCCGTCGACCGGGCGCGGCGCGGTGACGGGTCCGGATTCGCCGAGTGGGTGCTCGGCAACGCGCACGTGTGGGCCATGCCCGGGATGCTGGCCATGACCTGCGGCGACGAGCGCGGCTACACCGGCTACGGGCAGCTCAGGGAGCATCGCCGCCAGCTGCGCGAGGTCGCGCCGAGCTTCGCCGGGGCCGCGTTCGACGCGCTGGGCTGCATCGGCTGGCCGGAGGAGGTGGCCAACCCGGCCCGCCCGCTGGAGGTGCGCGGGGTGCCGCCGGTGCTGGGAGTCGGCTCCCTGGAGGGGGACTTCCCGTGGACGGAGCGCTTCACCCGGATGGTGCCGGGGTCGGTCACCGTGGGCTATGACGGGCCCGGGCACGTCATGTATCTCAGCGGCAGGAAGTGCCCGATCGCGCACGCGACCGCGTACCTGACCGAGCTGAAGCTGCCGCCGGCCGGCACCGTCTGCCCGGCCGAATGAGGCCGTGGACCCCGGGGGCGCGCGGACCGCGCCCCCCGGGGCGCGGGTCAGCTGATCTGCGTGCAGTCCACCAGCGTGACCTCCTCGGGGAGGGCGGCCGTGCCGCCGCTCACGCACTTGATCCTGAGCGGGACCGTGTGGGCCACCCCGATCGCCTCGCCGCTGAAGCGGCCGTTGGTCACGGCGCCCGGCGAGGCGTGGCAGTGGCCGAACAGCACCGACACGCCCGGGTCACCGCGGACGGTGTCGCAGGTGTAGGTCGGCACGCCGGCCGCGTGGGCGGGAGCGCTCAGGGCGCTCAGAACGAGGACGGTGGCGGTGATGAGGCGGATCATCGGCGGGCCTCCACTAGTCCGGGTCGGCGAGGTTGCAGGCGGGGACCCAGCCGACGACGCCGGTGGTCACGTTGCGGCCGTGGTGCCACAGGGTGCTCTCGAAGTTGTCGCACCGGTAGAGCCCGTGCTCCTCCGACCGGTTCGCCTCGAACCCCTGCCCCGCGTAGCCGAGCCCGTTGCGGCCCGACCCCGCCCGCGGCTCGCTCCAGATGATCACGCCTTGGGCGCCGAAGTCGTACAGGCGTCTGGCCTGCGCGGTCTCGGCGGGGACCAGCCCGCCCAGCGTCAGGGCCGCCAGCAGGCCGGCCATGGTGGCTCGTCTGATGTGCACCGTGCCTCCCTCTGTGAGTCGAGATCGTCTCTCACAGTAATGGCATGGTCACTCAACGTTCCAATGGTTTTTCCCCGCGCCTCCAGGCGAGATAGCCGCCGTCCAGCGGGCGGGCGTCGAAGCCGTGCTCGCGCAGCAGGCGTACCGCCTCGGAGGAGACCACGCAGTACGGCCCCCCGCAGTACGCCACGATCTCCGCCTCCCTCGGCAGCCCCGCCAGCCGGTCGCGCAGCTCCGCCGCCGGCACCGAGATCGCCCCCGGCACGTGCCCGGCCGCGTAGTCGGCCGCCGAACGCACGTCGACGACCACCGTGCCCGGATCGGACAGCCGGGCCGCCAGCTCGTCGGCGGTCACGCCCTCCAGGGAGCCCAGCCGCGCGCGCACGGCCTCGCGCAGGTCGGCCAGCCGGCCGTCCGCGAACGCCTGGAACTCCCCGAGGAAGCGCGAGACCCCCTCGTCGGCCAGCCGGTAGTGAACGTGCGTGCCCTCCCGCCGGCTGGTCACCAGGTTGGCGGCGCGGAGCTGCTGGAGCTGGGCCGAAGTGTTCTTGAGCGGGATCTCCGCCGCCTGCGCCAGCTCCTCGACCGTGCGCTCGCGCTGGTCGAGCACGTCCAGCAGGCGCAGCCGCACCGGGCTGGCCAGGGCCTTGCCGATGCGGGCGAGCTGCGCGTAGATCGGCTCTTCCGGGAACGCGGGCATCAGACCATGTACTGGTCGTGGCGCAGGTACAGCTCGGTCCACTCCTCCGGGGTGAGCTGCCGGCCGGTGGTGGCGATCTCGGCGAGCTCCTCGAAGTACGCCTCGCGCGGCGCTCCCGGCGTGAACAGGATCAGCATCGAGGCCGGCTCACCCGACTCGTTCCTGAAGGCGTGCACGCCGCCCTCCGGCAGGAACAGGAAGTCGCCGGGCCTGCCGTCGGCCCACTTGTCGCCGTTGTAGAGCTTGATCGTGCCGGACAGCACGTAGAACGACTCCGTCATGGTCCGGTGGAAGTGCGCGCCGGGCCCGGACGGGCGCGGGCCCATGTCCCAGCGGTAGAGGCCGTAGGCGCCGTTCGTGGAGCCACCCGTCGCGAGGTAGTGGACCTGCGTGCCGCCTGCGCCCATGGACAGGTCCGGCGCCTGGCCGGCCGGCTTGAAGACGCCGCTGTGCTCGCCGGTCTCGCCGAAGTAGCGGGGTTCGGGATAGGACATTTCCGCCTCCTCTAGTTTTCCAAGGAAGCTTAGAATAGTCCTCACAATTCCGGTAGTACTTCCGTGGCGAGGCGTTCGAGCTGCTCCGGCTCGTCGAACATCGGGTCCAGCAGCACCAGGCCCGCGCCCGCGTCGACCACCTCGCGCAGGCCGCGCACGCACGCCTCCGGCGGGCCCGTGACGGCCACGTCCGCGCCGCCGTACATGCGGCGGAGCTGCTCCTCGATCCGGCCCTCCGTGCCCACGGAGACGTAGACCCGCTTGGCGACGCCGAAGCGCGCCGGGTCGCGCCCGGCCTGCTCCAGCTCCGCCCTGAGCGTACGCACCTGCTCGGCGAACGCCGCCGTGGTCGCCCCGCCCGCCCCCACGAACCCGTCACCGTGCCGGACCGCGCGCCGGATCGCGGCGGGCTGGTGCCCGCCGATCCACACCGGCGGATGCGGCTTCTGGTACGTCTTGGGCTCCATCGCGGCCTCCACCTGCCAGAACCGGCCGTGGAAGGCGACCTTGGGCTCCGTCCAGCAGGCCTTCATCAGCTCGATCCCCTCGACGAAGCGCGTCACCCGCCCCTCGGGCGGCACGCCGAACGGTGCCAGCATGTCGGCGGCGCCGAGGCCGAACCCCACCTCCAGCCGCCCCTGGCTGAGCTGGTCCAGGGTGCTGAGGCTCTTGGCCAGGTGCAGCGGGTTGTGCAGGACGCTGACGAACACGGCACAGCCGATGCGCAGGCGCTCGGTGGCGGCGGCGGCGTACGTCATGACCTCGATGGGGCCGAGGGTGGGGATGGGCGACAGCGTCCCCTCGCGCGTCCAGACGCTGTGGAAGCCCAGGTCCTCCACGCGGCGCAGGTAGGCGCGGAAGGCGCCGGGGTCGAAGGCGCCGTCGCGGACCTGCTGGGGGAGGGAGATGGCGAAGCGGGTCGTGGTTTCTGTCATGCTCCACCGAATAACCCGGTGACGGCGGGCCGTCCAGCTTCCCGCGCCGCCCCGCGCGCTACTTCGGGCTTCATGAGGCGAGCTGTTGGAGGATGGTGCGGGCGAAGCCAGCCGCGGCCGCCTCGTCGTCGCGGCCGGCGGGCGGCGCCATGTGTCCCAGGAAGGCGTACTGGAAGCAGGCGCCGAGCAGCAGGCCGGCGGCGGCGGTGACGTCGGCTTCCGGGCGTATCCGGCCGAGGTCCTGCTCGGCGCGCAGGTACGCGGCGACGAACTCGTTGGCCTTGTGCGGGCCGGCGCCCTGCTGCCGGAGCTCCTCCTTGTGCGCGGTGAGGGTGGCCGGGTCGGCGAACATGGAGGCGAGCATCGGGAAGCCCTCGCCGTAGAAGCTGATCGCGGCCCGCGCCACGGCGGTGAGGTTGGCCGCCAGCGTCCCCGTGCCCGCCCTGCCGTTCAGCGCCTGCGCCAGCGACGCGAAGCCGGGTGAGCGTTCCCGCATCACCGCCACGAGCAGGTCGGCCTTGTTGGTGAAGTGCTTGTAGAGGGCCGCCTCGGTGAACCCGGCGGCCTGCGCGATCTGACGGGTGGTCACGTGGGCCAGGCCACGTTCGGCCATCACTTGGGCGGCCGCGTCGATGATCAGATCCCTGGTGTTGCCCATCTTCGTCCCTTCCTTTGCCGGGGTGGCGCTTGATGTGGTTAGTAAACGCTCACTAGCCTTCTTGTCGTGAGCGTTAGCGAGCGTTTACTAACCAAGGAGTCTAGGTGAAGCGGACCATGAAGAGGCGGATCATCATCGGCCTGTGCGCGCTGCTGGCCACTGTGCTGGCCACGGTGCTCGGTCTCACCGGCGCAGTCGGCTACCTCACCTTCCTGCGCCCGGCCGACAACCCGCCGGCCGAGGCGTGTGCGGGTGGGGCCGGGACGCGCCCCCGGGTGGTGGCCGCCGGGGCGAGCATGACGCAGGGGGCGCTCGGCGCGAACTGGGTCGGCGCGTTGCGGGAGCGGGCCGAATTCCGCGGTCACGAGTTCGTGAACGCGGGGGTCAACGGCAACACGACGGCCGATCTGCGGCAGCGTGTCGACGGCGACATCGTGGCCTGCCGGCCGGCGGCGGTGACGATCCTCATCGGCACCAACGACGTTCGCAACGGGGTTCCGCTGGAGGAGTATCGCGCCAACCTCGACGCGATCGTCGATCGGGTCAGGGCTCGCACGGGCGCCCGGGTCGCGCTGGTGTCCCTGCCGCCGCTCGGTGAGGATCTGGGCAGTGAGATCAACGGCCGGCTCGGCGCCTACAACGCCGTGATCCGGGAGGTCGCCGCTCGGGCGCGGGCCGGCTACCTGCCCTTGTACGAGCGGGTGGTCGAGGAGTTGCGGCTGACAGAAGGCCGGATGCCCTACGACTTCAGCTTTCCGCTCGCTCTGGCTGTCGCGGCTCAGCACTACCTGCTGGGGCGCAGCTGGGATGAGATCGCCCGTGCGGGTGGGCGGGCGCTGCTGGTCGACCATGTCCACCTGAGCGATCGGGGCGGGGCGCTGGTGGCGGATCTCGTCGGTGGGTGGCTTGCCGGTTGACGCCGGGGATGGGCGGAAGGCGGGCAGCCTTTCAGAACGTGATGACCGTGCGGGCGACGGTGCCCTGGCGGACGTGGGTGACGGCTTCGTCGATCTGGGCCAGGGGGAGGCGTTCCGAGATCAGGCCGTTGAGGTCGAGGCGGCCGGCCAGGTACTGGGCGGCCAGCATCGGGAGGTCGCGGTGGGGGGCGGCGTCCCCGCCCTGGGTGCCCATCAGGCGGCGGGAGGCGAACAGCAGGCCCGTGTCCAGGCTCATCGGGTGGCCCTGGGGCGGGCTGCCGACCATGACGGTGGTGCCGCCGGGCTGGGTCGAGGCGAAGGTCTGGGCCAGGACGCCGGGGGCCCCCGTCGCGTCGAAGGCGTAGTCGACCCCGCCCCTGGCCAGCTCGCCCACCTGCTTCGGCAGGTCGGTGGCCCGCAGGGTGTGGGTGGCGCCGAAACGTTCGGCCAGCTTGAGCTTCTGGTCGGCCACGTCGGCGGCGATGATGGTGGTCGCGCCCGCCAGCACCGCGCCCTGGATGACGTTGAGTCCCACGCCGCCGCAGCCCACGACGAGCACGGAGGCGCCGGGCGGGACCTGGGCGACGTTCAGGACGGCGCCGATGCCGGTGACGACGCCGCAGGCCAGGAGGCTCATCGCGTCGAAGGGGGCGGACTTCGCGATCTTCACGCACATGAGCTCGGCCACCACGGCGTACTCGGCGAACGAGCCGATGCCGATGAAGCGGCGGGTCTCCTCGCCGTCCAGGGTGATCCTCGGCAGGCCGCCCATGATCGTGGGCAGGCGGGCGGGGCCCGAGCACAGGTGGAAGCGGCCCGCGCCGCACGGGCGGCAGCGGCCGCAGGGGCCGTTCATGGCGATGATGACGTGGTCGCCGGGTTTGACGGTGGTGACGCCCGTACCGACGCTCTCCACCACTCCCGCGCTCTCGTGTCCGAGGATGAACGGCAGCCTGCTCACCACGGGGCTCTTGCCGTCGATGGCCTTGAGGTCGGAGCCGCACACGCCCGACGCCTTGATCTGCACGCGGACCTCGCCGGGGCCCGGATCCGCGATCTCGACCTCACGGATCTCCATGGGGGCGTGGAATGCGGTCAGCACGGCCGCGCGCATCAGCATGCGCCACACGCTAGCCGGGCGGGCGATCACGAGCAAGCGGTTGCTCGGGAACATGTGACCGCGCCCGTTGACGGCCCTCCCGGGCGAATTTACGCTCATGACACAAAACCAAGCGAGCGCTAGGCCAAATGCACGGGAGGCCGTCATGGTGCGGGGTAGATCGATGGCGGTCGTGGTCGCGTTGCTCGCCGCCGGATGCGCGGCCCAGCAGCAGGGTACGACCGCGCAGGGCGGCGCGGCGGGTGTGACCGACACGACGATCAAGGTCGGCGGCGTGCTGACCAAGACCAGTGCCAGCGGATACTCCACCAAGGACGCCGAGCTCGGCGCCAAGGCCAGGTTCGAGCGGGCCAACGCCGAGGGCGGCGTGCACGGGCGGAAGATCGAGTTCCTCGGTGCCGAGGACGACGGCCAGGACGCGGCCAAGGGCGACGCGGCGGCCAAGAAGCTCGTGCAGAAGGACCAGGTGTTCGCCCTCGTCCCCGTGCACGCCCCCAACTTCGGCGGCGCCGCCTTCCTGGAGCAGCAGGGCGTCCCGTGGTTCGGCTGGGCGACGGGGCCGCAGTGGTGCGGGACGAAGACCGGATTCGGGTACAACGGGTGCCTCGCGCCGAAGCAGGGGGCCGGCTCGCAGACGTGGTGGGGCCGGCAGATGGCCGACCTGCTCGGCGGCGCCGAGGGCAAGAGCGTCTACGTGCAGACCTCCGACTCCAGCGGCAGCAAGTACGGCGGCACCACCATCTCCCAGTCGTTCACCGCCGCCGGCTTCGAGCTGGCCGGCGTGAACTCCGGCCTCCCGGCCGCCGCCCCACCCCCGGACTGGCTCCCGTACGTCAACAAGATCATGACCTCGGACGGCGGCGCGCCCCCGGACGTCGTGGTCTCCGTGATCGCCGGCACCAAGTTCAACGTCGGCCTGTACGCGGCTCTCAAGCGGGCCGGCTACAAAGGCGTGCTGACGGACGCCACCAGCTACGACGCCGCCATCCTCAAGGACCCGGCCAGCGCCCAGGCCCTGGAGGGCGTGATCGCGGCGCCCATGTTCGAGCCCTTCGAGTCCACCGCCCCCGAGATCGCCCGGCTCAGGCAGGACGTCGAGAAGGTCGCCCCCGGCACCGTCCTCACCCAGCATCTGGCCATCGGCTACTGGGCCGCCGACATCTTCCTCGACATGCTGAACAAGACCGGCAAGGACCTGACCAGGGAGAAGTTCCTGGCCACGGGCAACGGCTCGTACCTGTACGAGAACGCCGGCTTCGGGAAGATCCAGTATCCCAAGGACCACAGCGAGCCGAACGGCTGCGGCGCCCTGGTCAAGCTGGAGGGCGGCGCCTTCCAGGTGGCCAAGAGCATGAAGTGCTTCGACAACGTGCCGCTCAAATGATCCTGAACTACATCCTCAGCGGCCTGGTCACCGGCGCCATCTTCGCGATCATGGGATCGGGCCTGACGCTCTCGTACGCGGCCACCGGGGTGTTCAACTTCGCCCACGGCGCCGTCGGCTTCCTGACCGCCCTGCTGTTCTACGAGCTCAACCAGGCGGCCGGCCTGCCCGCGTGGCTGTCGGCCCTGGTGTCGGTGGCGTTGTTCGCGCCCGCGCTCGGCTACGTCCTGCACAGGGCGATGTTCCGCGGGCTCGCCCAGGCGGGGGAGACCGCGCAGATCGTGGCCACCATCGGGCTCACGATCGCGCTGCCCGCGCTCGGCCTGCTGGTGGTGGATCTGGCCGGGCTGCCGCCGGCGGACGCGACATCGCTGCCGCGCGGCGTCGGGCCGCACCCGGCGCAGGCGTTCGAGGTGCTCGGGGTGCGCCTGGACAGCGACCAGCTCATCACGTTCGGCTTCTCGGCGGTGACGGCGGCCGGGTTGTGGGCGTTCATGCGGCATTCGCGTTACGGGCTGCGCATGCGCGCCTCCGTGGACCGCCGGCGCCTGGCCACGCTCCGGGGCATCGACGCGGACGCCACCTCGGCGCTGGCCTGGATGCTCGGCTCCGGGCTGGCCGGCCTGGCCGGGGTGCTGGCGGTGTCGGTGCTGGGGCTGGACGCGACCGCGTACACGGTGCTGCTGTTCGCCTCGGCCACGGCGGCGGTGTTCGGGCGGCTGCGCTCGATCCCCTGGACGTTCGCGGCCGGGCTGGCGCTCGGCGTGGTCCAGAACCTGGTGGCCGGCTACACCGACTTCCTCGAAGAGGTGACCGGGCTGCGCACGGCCGTGCCGGTGATCCTGCTGTTCGCCGGGCTCGTGCTGCTGAACCGGTCGCGTGACCGGGTCGCCGGCAGCGCGGCGGAGGACGCGCCGCCGCCCGACCACCTGGCCGGGCTGCCGCCGTGGCGGCGGCGCCTGCCGTGGGCGCTGGGGGTGGCCGCGCTGGTGGCGTTCGCCTTCGCGGGGTCCGAATACTACGTGGGCGTCGCGGCGCAGGGGCTCGTGCTGGCGCTGATCTTCTGCTCGTTCGTGGTCGTGACCGGGATCGGCGGCATGGTGAACCTGGCGCAGGCCGCCTTCGCCTCGATGGCGGCGCTGACCTGCGGGTGGGCGTTCTCGTCGGGGCTGCCGTTCTTCGCGGCGATCCTGCTGGGCGTGCTGGCCGCCGCGGCGGTGGGGATGCTGGTGGCGCTGCCCGCGCTGCGGCTGGGCGGGCGGGTGCTGACGCTGGCCACGCTGGCCATGGCGCTGCTGGCCGACCAGGTGCTGTTCCAGGTGGACGCGTTCAGCAACGGGACGATCGGGTGGTCGCTGCCCGCGCTCGGGTTCGGCTTCGCCGACACCTCCGACCCCCGGGTGCGGGTGGTCGTGCTGCTCCTGCTGATCGGAGGGGTGGCCCTGCTGGTGCGGAACCTGGAGAGGTCGGCGTCCGGGCGGGCGATCCTGGCCGTGCGGTCGGCCCCGGCCGCGGCCACGACGTCGGGGCTGTCTGCGCCGCGTACCAAGATCATGCTGTTCGTGCTGGCGTCGGCGATCGCGGGGCTCGGCGGGGTGCTGTTCGCCATCTCCAAGGGCTCGATCACCGCCACCGACCTGCCCGCGTTCTCCGGGTTCGTGTGGCTGGCCGTGGTGGTGCTGCAGGGCGTGCGGCGCATCGGCGGGGCCGTGCTGGGCGGGCTCATCGCCGTCGCCGTGCCCGAGCTGCTGGCCACCTGGGACGTGTCCGCGCACGTGGGCGCGATCCTGTTCGGGCTCGGCGGGATGATCCTGGCCAAGCACCCCGACGGGGTGCTCACCCAGCTCGCCGAGCTGCGCCATCGCCGGCGGCCCGCGGACGTGCGGGTCGTCCCGGAGGCGCCGGCCGAGCGCGAGGAGGCGCTGTTCGTGATGCAGGGCGTGGTCGCCGGGTACGAGGACTGCACGGTGCTGCGCGGCGTGGACCTGGCCGTACGCCCCGGCGAGGTGGTCGCGCTGCTCGGCGCGAACGGCGCGGGCAAGTCCACCACCTGCGCGGCCGCCGCCGGGGACCTGCCGGTGACCGGCGGCCGGATCCTGCTGGACGGCGAGGACATTACCGCCTGGCCCGCCCACCGCAGGGCCCGCGCCGGCATCCTGCTCGCGCCCGAGGGCAGGGGCGTCTTCCCCGGCCTCACGGTGGAGGAGAACCTGCGGACCTGGCTGCCCGACCCGGAGCCCGTCTTCGAGCGCCTGCCCCAGCTCGCCGAGCGCCGTACCGTCCTGGCCGGCGCCCTGTCCGGCGGCGAGCAGCAGCTCCTCACGCTCGCGCCCGCCCTCGTGCGCCCGCCCCGCGTGCTGATCGCCGACGAGCCGTCGCTCGGGCTGGCGCCGATGGTGGTGCGGCAGGTGTTCGAGGTCTTCGCCGAGCTGCGCGAGCGCGGGGTCGCGCTGCTGCTGGTCGAGGAGAAGGCCACGGAGGCGCTGGCGATCGCCGACCGGGTGGCGTTCATGCGGCTGGGCCGGGTCACCTGGGCCGGTCCCCGCGCCGAGGTGGACAGCGAGCGGCTGACCGCCGCCTACCTGGGGGTGAAGTGACGTGCTGGCCGTGGAGAGCGTGTCGGTGGCCTTCGGCGGGGTCAGAGCCCTGGACAAGGTGTCGTTCGAGGTCGGCGAGGGCCTGGTCTGCGGCGTGATCGGGCCGAACGGGGCCGGCAAGACCACGCTGTTCGACGTCGTGTCGGGCCTGCGCAGGCCGAGCGAGGGCCGCGTGCGCGTGGCCGGCCGGGACCTGACCGGCCTGTCCCCGGTCAGGCGGGCCAGGGCCGGGTTGCGCCGCACGTTCCAGCGCACCCAGGTCTTCGGCCGGCTCACCGTGGCCGCCAACGTGCTGGCCGCGCTCGACTGGCACGGCGGCGGTGGCGGGCTGGCCGCCGACCTGGTCGGCTGGCCGGCCCGGCGGCGGCTGGAGCGCGAGCGGCGCGAGCGCGTGGCCGAGGTGCTGGAGCTGTGCGGGCTCACCGAGCTGCGCGACGCGTACGCCGCCGCGCTCCCCGTCGGCCAGCGCCGCCTGGTCGAGCTGGCCAGGGCCGTGGCCGACCGGCCCCGCCTGCTGCTGCTCGACGAGCCCACCTCCGGGCTGGACACCGGCCAGACGGCCCGCCTGGGCGAGGTCGTCAGGGCCCTGGACACGACCGTGCTGCTGGTCGAGCACGACATGGGCTTCGTCATGGACACCTGCGACCGGATCGTCGTGCTGGACCTCGGCAAGGTGATCGCCGCCGGGGCGCCCGGGGAGATCCGCGAGGACCCGGTCGTCAGGGCCGCCTACCTCGGTTAGGAGCGCCGCTCGGCGAACGTCATGAGTGCCGCTCGGTGAACGACAGGATGCGGCGCCAGGCGTCCTGGCAGGCGCCGGCCCACTCGGCGTAGGAGCGGTCGAAGAACGAGTGCGGGGCGCCCTCGTAGACGTGGGTCTCGTGCTCGGTGCCCACCCGGTCGAGCGCGGCCTCGTACGCGTCGAACTCCTCCGGCGTGGACACCTTGTCCGCCCCGCCCCGGAGCAGCAGCAGCGGCGCCCCAGGACCCGTGGTGGGCGCGTCGATGAAGCGCAGGGCGCCGTAGAAGCCGATGCCGCCCGCCAGGCCGTTGCCCTCGGCGGCCTGCCGCCACGACTGGGCGCCGCCCATGCAGAAGCCCACCGTGAACACCGGCCCGTCCAGCGCCTCGGTGGCCGCCTTCGCGTCCGCCCTGACGTGGTCGTTGGCGAGCTGGTTGACGTGCGTCATGAAGTCGAAGTCGTCGCCCCGGTCGCCCGGCCCGGCGGTGCGGCCGAAGTAGTCGATCGCGATCGTACGGAACCCCGCCTCCGCGAACCGCACGGCCAGGTCCCGGTAGAACGGGTGCAACCCGCGTACGTCGGGCAGGATCACCATGCTCCGCCCGTTCGGCTCGGCGGGCTCGGCCCGGTAGGCCATCAGGCGGTTGCCGTCGGCGGCGGTCAGCTCTATCTGCTCGTGCGCGGCCACCTCGCCCTGGACGGGCGGGGCGGGCGGCCTGCTGTCGGTGGAATGGCACATGCGATCAGCATGCCCCTAATACGGTGGCGCAGCCCGCAACGACCGGATGAGATGGGACCGCACCTCCGCCACGGCAGGTCTGGCCTGCGCGCCGGAGCGGACGGCGAGATAGCCGGTGTTGATCGGCGCCTCCGGCGGCTCCGCCAGCTTGACCAGCGCGCCGGCGGCCAGGTCGCGCCGGCACAGGTACGCGGGCAGCACCGACACCCCGACCCCGGCCCGGACCGCGCTCAGCACGCCCCGCAGATCGGGGATGACGACCTGGGCCGCCATCGTGGGACGGCGGCCGAACACGCCACGCCAGTAGCGGCGCACGATCGGCAGGTCCTCGGCGTAGGCCACCAGGGGCACGCCGGCCAGCTCCCGCGGCCCGGCCCCGGACACCGACCGGGCGACCTCGGGCGAGGCGACCAGGACGAACTCCTCGTCGTAGACCGCGTCCGCCCGCACCCCGCGCAGCCGGGGCCGGACCGTGGACAGCACCAGGTCCAGCCGCCCCGCCGCGAGGCCGGCCAGCAGGTCGTCGGACAGGCCGAGGGTGAAGCGCAGCCGCAGCCCGTCGCGTACGAGCGGGGCGAGCATCGGCATCACCTCCTCGCACAGGAACTCGGCCGGCCCGCCCAGATGGACGGCCTCGTCGGAGGGCAGCTCGGACTCGACCACCTCATCCAGCGAGTCGAGCCCGGGCGACACCCGCCGGGCCAGCTCGTCGGCGGCGGGCGTGGGCGCCACGCCGCGCGGCAGCCGGTCGAACAGCGGCCGGTCCAGCACCGATTCCAGCGTCTTGACCTGCGCGGTCACGGCCGGCTGCGACAGGCCGAGCGTCTGCGCGGCGGCCGTGATGGAGCCGGTCCTGTGCACCGCGAGGAAGGTCCGCAGCAGGTCCAGCGAGAGAGGCGACATATCAGTATTCTGATGCCTCGGGGCGGGTTCTGTGATTTGTCGCTGATAGCGGGCCGGGGCGATGCTGGGGGCATGACCAAGCGCATTCTCATCGCTCTGACCAGCCACGACGATCTCGGCGGCGTGGAGAAGACCGGATACTACGTGCCCGAGGCCGCCCACCCCTGGGAGATCTTCCGCGCGGCCGGGTTCGAGGTCGAGGTCGCCAGCGTCCGCGGCGGCGAGCCGCCCCAGGACGGGTACGACCCCGAGGACCCCGCCCAGGTGGCCTTCCTCGCCTCGCCCGAGCAGCGCGACACCGCCCGCCTGGCCGACGTCGACCCCTCCCGCTACGACGCCGTGCTCTACGCCGGCGGCCACGGCACCATGTGGGACTTCCCCGATGACGCCGACGTGATCCGCGTCGGGCGGGAGGTGTACGAGCGCGGCGGCGTCGTGGCGGCCGTCTGCCACGGCCCGTCCGCCCTGGTGAACCTCACGCTGTCCGACGGCTCGTACCTGGTGGCGGGCAAGCGGGTGGCGGCGTTCACCAACGCGGAGGAGGAGCAGCGTGGCGTGGCGGACGTGGTGCCGTTCCTGCTGGCCGACGCGCTGGTGGCGCGCGGCGCGAAGCACGAGCCGGGCGAGAACTGGCAGGCCCGGGTCGTCGTGGACGGCCGCCTGGCCACCGGCCAGAACCCGGCCAGCGCCGCCCCCCTCGCCGAGCAGGTGGTCGGGCTGCTCGCCGAACGGCGGGGCTGAGACGGGTAATCGCCGCCGGATGGCGGTTGTGCGCCACGGTCGCGGGCCCGACCATCGAGGAAGTAGCCCCACCGTTCCCCTGGAAGGGAAACCCCATGGCATTGCACCCCAACCTCGATCCCGAGCTGCGCGCCGGGATGGAGCAGGTCCCTTTCGCAGCGGCCGACATGGCGCTGTCGTTCGAGACCCTCGCCGGGCAGCGGGCGCAGATGAACGCGATGATGGCCGCCGCGCCCGCCCCCGACACGCGGGTGTCGATCGAGAACCGCATGGTCCCGGGTCCTGAGGGGGAGCCGGACGTCCGGCTGCGGATCTATCGGCCGGAGGAGCCGGGTGAGGGCCGGCCGGGGCTCTACTGGATCCACGGCGGCGGCATGATCATCGGAGTGCCGGAGATCGACGACGCCACGATGCTCGACTACGTCGAGCGGCTCGGCGTCGTCGCGGTGTCCGTGGACTACCGGCTGGCGCCCGAGCACCCGCATCCCGCGCCCGTCGAAGACTGCTACGCCGGGCTGGTCTGGACCGCCAAGAACGCCGCCGAGCTGGGCATCGACCCGGACCGGCTGGCCGTGGGCGGCGCCAGCGCGGGCGGCGGGCTGGCCGCCGCGACCGTGCTGCTGGCCCGGGACCGGGGTGGCCCCGGGGTGGCCTTCCAGCTCCTCGTCTGCCCGATGCTGGACGACCGCAACACCACGCCGTCCAGCCACGAGTTCGCCGAGGCCGTGGTGTGGGACCGGTCGGCCAACCTCTTCGGCTGGTCGGCGCTGCTCGGCGACCGGGCCGGCACCGACGACGTCCCCCCGTACGCGGCCCCGGCCCGGGCCACCGACCTGTCCGGGCTGCCGCCGGCGTTCGTGGACGTGGGGGAGCTGGAGGTGTTCAGGGACGAGTGCCTCGACTACGCCCGGCGGCTGGCGCAGGCGGGGGTCTCGACCGAGTTCCACCTCTATCCGGGGGCGTTCCACGGGTTCGACATCATGGTCCCCGGCGCCGAGCTGAGCCGGCGGGCCCAGCAGGCCCGGATGTCCGCGCTCAAGCGGGCGTTCCGCCGCTGACCTGCGGATTGGCGAGCAGGCGGACCAGGGCCAGGGCCAGGTGGGCGCGCATCCGCCCGGGCTGGTCGGCCAGCGAGAAGCCGAGCACCGACTCGGCGCGGGCGATGCGCGCGGCCAGCGAGCTGTGGTGCAGGTGCACGGCTCCGGCCGCGCCGCGGATCGAGCCCGCCAGGCACAGCGCCCGCACCGCGAGCATCGACTCCTCGCCGAGCCGCGCCATCGCCCGGACGTCGGCCAGCTCCGCGATCGCCGCCTCCGGCAGGTCGGCGAACAGCGCCAGCGCGCCCAGGTCCGACCAGCGCATCACCAGGTCGTGGGGGCCGGTGAAGCGCAGCGCGGCCCGCGCGCCCGCCCACGACTCGGCCGCCCGGATGCCCGGCAGCTCGGGGCCGATCCCGACCCTGGCCCCCTCCGGCACCTCTCGTGGGAGGGTGGTGGTCACCAGGACAGCCTGGGTGTCGCCGATGGTGGCCTCGCGCACGTGGTGGCCCATCGCGCGCAGGCCCGACGCCAGCCCCCGGTCCGGCAGCGCGATCGCCAGGGCCTGCAGCGGCGTGGCAGGGTCGAAACCGAGCAGGCGCAGGGCGCGGGCGCGCTCGGCCTCGCCGGTCTCGGCCGACAGCGCCAGCTCCACCAGCGCCGGGTCCTGGCCCGTACGCGTCAGCGCGGCGGCGCGTTCCAGCGTGACCTCCGCCGCGGCGGCGTACCGTTCGAGCACGATCTCGTCGAGCCCGTGCGCGGGCCCCTCGCGCTCCATCCAGACCGCCCCGAGCCCGGAGCTCAGCTCCCTGGCCCGGGCCGGCGTGGCGGCGGGCGCGTCGGCGGAGCCGTCCGGCGAGGTGCGCGTGCGCCGGCCGCTGGCCGCGTCGAGCAGGCCGACCGGGCACTGCGCCAGCCGCGCCGTGGCGGCGAGCAGCACCGGCACGCTCACGTGGTCGCGCACCAGCGAGTCGAAGTAGGCGATGACCCGCACCGCGCTCTCCGCGTCGGCGTCGAGCGTGGAGAGCCGCAGCAGCAGTCCCTGCACGGTGACCAGACTAAGTCGGTGAGCGGCGGCCTGGCGAGCTTACCAAGCGTGCGCTAGGTTGGTTGTCGTGGATCTCGACTTCTCCCCGGCCGAGCGGGACTTCCGCGCCGAGGTTCGCGACTGGCTCAGGACGCACGTGCCGGGCCCGCTCCCGTCCATGGACACCCCCGAGGGCTTCGCCGCCCACCGCGTCTGGGAGGCCGAGCTGGCGGGCGCGCGGCTGTCCGTCGTCTCCTGGCCCGAGGAGTACGGCGGGCGCGGCGCCTCCCTGATCGAATGGCTGATCTTCGAGGAGGAGTACTGGGCCGCCGGCGCCCCCGCCCGCGTCACCCAGAACGGCATCTTCCTGCTGGCGCCGTCCCTGATGCGGTTCGGCACGGCCGAGCAGCGCGAGCGCTGGCTGCCCAGGATGGCCAGGGGCGACGACGTGTGGGCGCAGGCGTGGTCGGAGCCGGAGGCCGGCAGCGACCTGGCCGCCCTCACCTCCCGCGCCGAGCCCGTGCCGGGCGGCTGGCGGCTGTCCGGCCACAAGACGTGGAGCTCGCGCGCCGCCCACGCCACCCACGGGTTCGGCCTCTTCCGCACCTCGGGGACGCGGCACAAGGGGCTGACGTACTTCCTGTTCCCCCTGTCCGACGTCGGCGTGCGGCCGATCGCGCAGCTCGACGGGCTGCCCGGCTTCGCCGAGCTGCACTTCGACGGCGTGTACGTGCCCGAGTCGATGGTGCTCGGCCAGGCCGGCGAGGGCTGGCGCATCGCGATGGCCACCACCTCCTCCGAACGCGGCCTGACCCTGCGCAGCCCCGGACGTTTCCTGGCCACCGCCGACCGGCTCGTCGCGCTGGCCCGCGACGCCGCCGACCCGGCCCTGGCCGACCGGGCCGCCAGGTGCTGGGTGGAGGCGGAGGCGTACCGGCTGCACACGTTCGGGACGGCCCGCCGGATCATGGCGGGGGAGGAGATCGGGTCCGCGGCCAGCATGGGGAAGATCTTCTGGTCCGAGCTGGACCTGCGCATGCACGCCCTGGCCCTGGAACTGCTCGGGGACCGGGCGCAGGAGTGGCTGGACGGGTTCCTGTTCTCGCTGGCCGGGCCCATCTACGCGGGCACGAACGAGATCCAGCGCAACATCGTCGCCGAACGGGTCCTGGGGCTGCCGCGATGAACTTCGGATTCACCGACGACCAGCTCGCCCTGGCCGCGACCGTGCGCGACGTGCTGCGGGCGCACTGCCCGCCCGCCGCGCTGCGCTCCGAGCGCCGCCCGGCCTGGGAGCAGCTGGCCGCGCTCGGCTTCTTCGGGCTGCTGCTGCCTCCCGAGGCCGACGGGCTGGGGCTCGGGCTGACCGACGTCCTGCCCGCGCTGGAGGAGACCGGGCGCGCGTGCCTGCCCGGGCCGGTCGTCGAGACGGCGGTGGTGGCGCCGTCGCTGCTCCCCGGGGCTCCCAAGCTGGCCTCCGGCACGGTGTGCGTCGGCGTGCTGCCGCCCGGGCAGGCGTACGCGGCGGACGCCGACCTGGCCGACCTGCTCGTGGTGGTGCGGGACGGCGGGGCGCGGCTGGTGGCCGGGGAGTCCGTGCGCCTGGCCGCCCGGGCCGGGGTGGATCCGTGCCGGCCGCTGTTCGAGGTGGCCTTCGACACGTCGGAGCCGCTCGACGGGCCGCTGGGTGGGCCGCCGGGTGGGCCGCTGGGCGGGTCGCCGGGTGGGCCGCTGGGCGGGTCGCCGGCCGTCTCCGTCGAGGCCGCCCTGTGGCGGGGCACGGTGGCGACGGCCGCGCAGCTCGTCGGGGTCGCCAGGGAGCTGCTCGCGGTGACCGTCTCCTACGCGCGGGCCCGTACCCAGTTCGGGGCGGCGATCGGGTCGTTCCAGGCGGTCAAGCACCAGCTCGCCGACGTGGCGGTGGCGGTGGAGTTCGCGGCGCCGCTGGTCCACCGGGCGGCCCTGACCGTGGACGGCGCGGTGCCGAGCGCCGGGCGCGACGTGAGCGCCGCCAAGGCCGCCGCCGGGGAGGCCGCCACGCTGGCGGCGCGGGTGGCGCTGCAGGTGCACGGCGCCATCGGCTACACCGAGGAGCTGGACCTGCGGTTCTGGCTCGCGCGGGCCTGGTCCCTGTCGGCCGCGTACGGCACCACCGCCGCGCACCGCGAGCACCTGCGTTCCGAGATCGTCGGCGGCTCCCCGCGGAGGTACCCGTGAAGTTCGGCGTCCCGCTCGGCCTGCTGCACCCGGCCGCCTGGAAGGACGTGGCGGTGGCGGCCGACGAGCTCGGGTTCGAGTCGGTGTGGCTGCCCGAGCACCTCGTCTTCGCCACCGACCTGTCCCTGGCCGTCTACCCGGGCACCACCGATCCGGGGATCAAGCCGACGACGCCGCTGTTCGACGCGCCCGCGTACCTGTGCTGGCTGGCCGCGTTCACCACGCGCGTCCGGCTCGGCACGGCGGTCCAGCTCCTCGCCCTGCGCCACCCGTTCGTGTCCGCCCGCGCGTTCGCCACCCTGGACGTGGTCTCGTCGGGGCGCGCCATCTGCGGGGTCGGGGCGGGCTGGTACCGGGGGGAGTGGGAGGTGGCCGGGGTGCCGTTCGAGACCAGGGGAGCACGGCTGGACGAGGCGATCGAGGTGGTCAGGCGGCTCTGGAGCGAGCCCGTGATCGCCCATTCCGGGCGGTTCTACTCCTTCTCCGAGGTGGCCTTCGAACCCAAGCCGGTGCAGCGGCGGCTGCCCGTGCTCGCGGGCGGGGAGTCGGCCGCCGCCCTGCGCCGGGCGGCGCGGCTGTGCGACGGGTGGATCAGCATGCCGCACACGATCGAGTCGATCAAGCCGCAGCTCGACCGGCTCGGGCCGGGCGTGCCGGTGACGGCGCACGCGTATGCGCTGGCCTCGCCGGACGAGGTGGCCGCGTGGGCGGCGCTCGGGGTGGAGCGGCTCATCGTACGGCCCTGGACGCGAAGCCGGGACGCGGTGTCCCGGCTGGCCGCCTTCGCCGCCGACTACGGCGTCACGAGCAGCGGCGGGTCGTGACCCTGCCCGTCGTGATCGTGGTGCACTGCTGCGGCCTCGTCGTCGTTCTCGGCGGCGTGGCACCCGTACCGTCGTCCGGGGGTTCCAGCATGACCTTGCGGCCCTTGCCGCCGTAGGGCCGCGCCCGGAACGTCTCGGAGTAGTCGGACCGGTGGAAAGAGCCGTTCACCGCCTTCTTGCCCACCGCGGGGACCTGGCGGTCGGGCGGGAAGTAATACCACTCGTAGCCGGTGTCACCGTCGTCGCAGCGGCCGTCCCTGACCCGGATCCTGGTCTGTTTCCGCACGCAGATTTCAATGCGGTCCATTTCGTCATCGGCAATGACGATGTCCTCTCCCGTGCCGCCCTTTTCGGATACCCGATACGGCAGATCGGAGGCGTCGAATGTGCCGGAGCCCGCCTTCTTCCCGACGGCGGGTATTTTCGCGGTCAGGGGGACGTAGTACCAAACGTGGCCAGGATTGTTGTCGTCGCAGAGCTGGTCCGCGGCCCTGACCAGGGTGGCCTTCCTTACGCAGATCTCCGCTCGGTCGACCTCTGTGCCTTCGTCCTCGTCGGTCTCCTCCCAGACGGCCTCCGGGACGAACTCCTCCGGCGGTCCGGCGCATCCGGTGACCAGGAGCAATGCCAGGCCGAGGGAAGAAGTGCGTAAGGCGGTCGGCGACAATTGGCCTCACTTTCCGTATTCGTCTATCGCTGGACGGCTCAACGACGGCCGCGGAAAGGGAGTTCCCGATATACCTTTTCAGGCCCGGTGCCGGCCTCTTCCGGCGCGCGTCGCGCCGACCAGTTCGTGATCCGACCGGCGGTGGCGGCGCCCTCTCAGCGGGACGTCGTGCGTGAGCGGCTCGTGGTCCGGACGCCGGTGCCGGCGGCCCCGAGGCGGCAGGTCGGGCGAGAACGTGGCGTGCTCCTCGGCGGCACGGCGGCGCCGGCGACCCCGGTAGGCGGCCTCGGAGGAGTCGAGGACGTCCTCGTGCCCGCGCCTGCGCCTGGGCGGGCTGAAGGCGTCGAACGCGCTGGTGGCCCCGGGGATGACGATGCGCTCGAACGGCCCGGTGTCGACGACCCGCTGCAGCGGGCCGGTGTCGAGGACGACCTCCAGCGGCCCGGTCTCGTCGGTGAACTCGAACCGGCTCCGGTCGAAGTCCGGCTCGAAGGGGTCGTCGTCGAAGGCGGGCGTGAACGGGCCGCTGCCGCCGGCTGCCTGGCCGTGGGAGCGGGTGCTGCGGTGCCGCGGCACGGCGTCCGTGGCCAGGTCGAACGGCCTGGTCTCGTGCGGCAGCTTCCGGTGCGTGGCGGGGCGGGCGGCCCCGGCGCTGACGAGGGAGGGCTGGGCGGCCGTGGCCGCGGCGGTCATCGGGGCGGTCACCGTGGCCGTCAATGGGGCCGTCACTGGGGCCGTCACTGGGGCGGTCGCTGTAGCCGTCACTGTGGCGGTCAATGGGGCCGTCACCGGGACGGTGGTCGTCCGGCGGCGACGGCGGCGGCCGGCCTTGGAGCGGGACGGGCGGGCGGGCTTGCCCGCCGCGGCGACCGGGCTCAGGCGCATGCGGCGGGTCTTGGCCACGGCGAGCAGCGCGAGGGCGGCCACCAGGGCCGAGCCGACCAGCGTCGGGGCGCTGACGGCCGGGAGTGGGCCGGTGGCGGAGGCGTCGGTGTGCGTCGGAAGGGGCTCGGCGGTCGCCGCCTCGGTGTCCGCCGTGGCCGGCTTGGCGTGCTTGCCCTTCTTGACCGTGCTGGGCGAGGGGGAGGCCGCCGTCCTCGGGCTGGTCGTCACCGACGCCGAGGCGGAGACGGAGGGCTGGGGCTGCGGCTGGACCTGGGTCTTGGGCTGCTCCTGAGCACGGCCCTGGGCCTCCTCCGGGGTCTGGCCCTCGGTACGCCCCTGGGCACCCGACTCCTCCCGCCCGGGGGTCTGCGACTGGAGCCGGTCGGCCCCGGCCAGCGGGGTCTGGGCCCGCCCCGCCTCGCCCCTGGGGATCAGCGAGCTGAGCGACTCCTCGGGAAGCTGGAGCGTGCCAACTTGATCGCCATCCTTGGCCGCCTCCTTCTCGGCCCGCTTCGCCGCCGCCTCGTCCAGCCGGGACTTGATCCGCTCCGGGTAGCCGTAGCCGACGACCTTGCTCGTGTCACGTTCCTTGCGCTTGGCGACACCGCCGTCGATGTTGCCCTCGATCGTGAAGATCCGGCCGTTCTCGACCTTCGTCACGACGCCGACGTGATCGATGTTGTCGACGTCGTTCGAGCCGCTCCAGTCGTAGAAGACGAACGCGCCGACCTTGGGCGTCTTGCCCCACGCCCCCTGCTCCTTGAACCACTCCGCGTGCGCCACCGTCCACGCGAACTGCCCGATCCACTCCTCGTAGCCGAGCTTGTGCGCGGCCCAGGAGAGATACATGTCGCACCACGGTGCGGAGCTGTAGTCGGCGTCGAACTCGACGTTCTTGCCGTACCAGTCGCCGAACTTGGTGTACGCGCCCGACTTCTCGGCGTAGCCGACCTGACTCTCGAGCAGCTCGATGTACTTCTGGATCTCTGGCGTCATGGAAGCGTGGGGAAACCTTCCGCGCAAGACCGGTTTATCCACGCAGCCCTAGGTAAAGAGGTAACCAGGGACTGGTGTGACAAGACCGGAGGCCTGTCGTCTTCCGTGATGAGTGAGGTTACCGTGCCGTAACCCCAGGTCAAGCACGTCCCAAGAGAGACCCATGCCACTCCAGGGATAGAAACCGCAGGTCAAGGATGTTGCCAGAAATGTCCATGCCTAGGTGGTTTAACCAGAAAAGATCTACCTTGAGGTGAGGTCTCAGTACCCTGCGCCCGTCAGCAGCCCGCCGTCCACGGTGAACTCGCTGCCCGTGCAGTAGCTGGCCCGGTCGGAGGCCAGGAACGCCACCACGTGCGACACCTCCACGGGCTTGGCGAAGCGCTTGATGACCATGGACTTGACGAAGGCCTCGCCGTCGACCTCGTTCATCATCACCGGGTCCATGGCCATCGCGGTGTTGATCGCCCCAGGGTGCACCGAGTTGACCCGGATCTTGAACCTGGCCAGCTCCCGCGCCGCCGACTTGGTGATGCCGCGGATCCCGAACTTCGAGGCCGAGTACGCCGACAGCCCCTCGGCGCCGACGTATCCCTCGATCGAGGAGATGTTCACGATGGCCCCGCGCCCGGCCGCCTTCATGGGCTCGATCGCCGACTTGATCCCCAGCCAGGTGCCCTTGAGGTTGACGCCGATCACCCGGTCGAACTCCTCGGGCGACATATCGGCTATCCGCCGAAATTGCAGGATCCCGGCGTTGTTGACCAGCACGTCCAGCCTGCCGTACACCTCCGTGGCCGTCGCGACGGCACGCTCCCACTCCTCCACGCTCGTCACGTCGTGCCGCACGAACGTGGCCCCGGTCTCCGCCGCCAGCGCCTTGCCCTCCTCCTCCAGCACGTCCCCGAACACGACCCGGGCCCCCTCCTCCAGGAACAGCCGTACGTGCGCCGCCCCCATGCCCCGGGCCCCGCCGCTGATCAGCGCGACCTTGCCGTCAAGCAGTCCCATGACGCCCTCCTGCCGCGACGGCCACGGCGGCCGCCTCCATGGTGCGGTAGACGGGGATCCCCGCCGCCGCCGCGATCCGCCTTACCTCGTCCTCGACGCCCGGGGGCGCGCATTCGCCGTTCCTGGTGACCAGGGTGACCCTGATCCCGGGCCGCGCGGCCTGGGCTCCGGCGAGGGCGCGGGTGTAGGCGTACAGGGGTTCGGTCCTGTCCCCGTAGGTGAAGAACGCCGGGACGTTCACGTGCGCCACCACGTCCCGGTACGGCCCCGCGAGCGCGTCGATCACCTCGGCCACGAGCCCGGCCCGGCCCAGCGGCCCCACCGGCACTTCGAGCGGGTTGCCCGCCGCCACCACCCCGAGCCCGCGCAGCGCGTCCAGGCGGTCGCCGGGCAGCGCGTCCAGCCGCACCCCGGCCAGGTCGAACGCGTCCGCCGCCAGCACGCTCGCGCCCCCGCTCGGCCCCACCACCAGCACCCCGTCCCCCGAGGTGACGCGGGAGCCGTGCGCCTGGAAGAACGCCAGCACCCCGATCAGGTCGTCCTGGGTGGACACCAGCGCCGCCCCCGCCTGCTCGGCCACCGCCTCCCAGATCCGCCGGTCGCTCACCATGCCGCCCGTGTGCGAGGCCGCCGCCCGCTGCCCCTGCCCGGTGCGCCCGCCGACCAGCAGCACCACGGGCAGCTCCGCGTCCCGCAGCGCCGCGTACAGCTCGCGCCCGTCCCGCGGATCCTCCAGGTACAGCCCGACCGCCCGCGTCTCGGAGTCGTGGGCGAGCCAGCGCAGCAGCTCAGCGGGGGTGACGTCGGCCGCGTTCCCGACGGTGACGACCCGGCTGAACGCCAGCCCGCGCCGCTCCCCGACCTTGATCACCTCTCCGGCGAGCCCGCCGCTCTGGGAGATCAGCGCGACCGTGCCCGCGGGTCCCATCCCGCCGCCCACGAACGTCTGGCGGCCCTTGGGGGAGTACACGCCCATGCAGTTGGGCCCGAGCAGCCGCGTCCCCGCCGCCCGCGCCGCCGCGACGAGCTCCTCCTCAAGCTCCGGCCGCCCGGCCTCCCCGAACCCGCCGCTCATCACCTGCACGAACGGCACCCCGCGCGCCTGCCGCACCACCTCGGCGCACCGCTCGGCGGGCACCGCGACTAGGGCGTAGTCCACCTCCGCCGCGGCCAGCGACGGCACGGCCGGCACCCCCGCCACCTCGGCCGCCGTGGGGTGCACGGCCACCAGCGGGACGCCCGCGGCCCGGTAGAAGCCGAGGAACATGTTCCCGAAGTTCGGCCTGGACGTGGAGGCCCCGGCGACGGCCACGGCCCCGGGCTCGAAGAGCGGCAGGAAGTCCGTCGCGCGCGTCACGGGCTCGCCGGGGGACGCCTCGCCCGGCAGGTGGCGGGCATCGACCGCGATCACCCCGGCAGGGCCGGCGATCACCGGGTTCAGCTCGAACTCGCCCAGCTCCAGCCGCTCCCACAGCCCTCCCGGCCCGCCCACCGTCATGAGCAGCTTGACCACCGCGTCCACGTCCACCGGCGGCCCGCCGCGCCAGCCGTCCAGCAGCCCGGCCCCGCGCAGGGACGCCAGCATGCGCCGCGCGTCCCCCTCCGCGATCGGGCAGAGCCGCAGCGCGGTGTCGCGCAGCGCCTCGGTCCACACCCCGCCCAGCCCGGCGAGCAGCACCGGCCCGAACGCCGGGTCGCGCACCAGCCCCACGATCAGCTCGACCCCGGCCGCGGCCTGCTCCTCCACCAGGAACCCGGCGGGCTCCAGCCGCGCCTCCATCCCGGCCGCCGCCGCCTCCAGGTCCGCGAACCGCAGCCCCAGCGCCACGGCCCCGGCCTCGGACTTGTGCACCAGCCCGGGCCCGAACGCCTTCAGCACCAGCGGCTCGTTCAGCTCCCGAGCCGCCCCGAAGTCGAGGTCGCGCACCACCACCCCGCGCGGCACCGGCACCCCGGCGGCGGCGAGCAGCGCCTTGACCTCGTGCTCGTACGCGCTCACCCGTGCAGCTCGCGGATCTTCCTGCGCAGCAGCTTGCCGGGCCCGCCGGAGGCGTCCTGCGAGTGCGGCAGCTCGCCGGTCACCACGATGCGGTCCGGCCGCTGGTGCGCGGGCAGGGTGTCGGCCAGGGCCAGCGCCAGCTTGGAGGCGTCGAGGGTGTGCCCGGCGCGCGGTACGACGGCCAGCAGCACCTCCTGCTCCGCCGCTCCCTCGGGAACCCCGACCGCGCCCGCCTCGGCCACCCCGTCCAGCGCCGAGGCCGCCTCCTCGATCACGACCGGCTGGGTCCAGACGCCGCCCTTGAGGATCGAGTCCTCCCTGCGGCCGAGGACGCGCAGCACGCCGTCGGCGGAGAGCGTCCCGAGGTCGCCCCCCACGTACCAGTCGCCGCGCAGCACCTCCGCCGTCTTGTCCGGCAGGCCGTCGTACCCGGCCATCCGGTGCGGCCCGGCCAGGTTGATCTCGCCGACCTCGTCGATCACCGGGTTCCCCTGGGGGCCGGTGATCCGCACCGCGTTCCCCGTACGGGCGCGCCCCGAGGACCCCAGCGGGGTGGAGCCGTCGTCCACGCGCCCCATGCACGTGTACGGCGCCTCGGTCTGCCCGTAGTACGAGAACACCCCGGCCTGCGGCAGCCGGGCCTTGATCCGGTCGAGCATGGTCGCGGTCAGCGGCTCGCCGCCCAGCATGATCACCTGGATCGAGGACAGGTCCACGCCCTCGTGGGCGGCCGAGGCCAGCAGGGCCGCGTAGAACGAGGGGATCTGCGACACGTGCGTGACCCGTTCGCGGGGGACGACCCGCAGGAAGTTCTCCGGCCCCCAGTCCTGCTCCAGCACCAGCCGCATCCCCGCGTACAGCGCGGGCCCCACGATGGCCGGGAAGCCGATGCCCCAGATGATCGCGCCCGTGCCGAACACGGAGTCGGGCCCGCGCGGCACGTCCAGCCAGATCTGCGCCGTGGCCAGCGACGACGCGTGCGTGTGCGTGACCGCCTTGGGCAGCCCGGTCGTCCCCGAGGTGTAGTAGAGCGCCAGCGGGTCGTCGTGGAACCCGGCGAGCGGCGGCTCCTCGTCCGACCCCTCGGCCAGCTCCCGCACGTCGATCCACGTGGTCACCTCCGGCAGGCTGGGCCTGATCCGCTCGACCACCGCCTCCACGGTCGCGTCGTGGACGAACGCCGTGCACCCGGAGGCCGCCACCACGTCCCGCAGCGTCTCCTCCGGCCAGTACGGGTTCAGCGCCGCCGTGACCGCCCCGATCTTGGCCTGCGCCAGGTAGACCTCGGCCACCCGCAACGTCTCGTTGAGCAGCGCCGCCACCCGCCTGCCCGGCGTGATCCCGGCGGCGAGCAGGGCGTTGGCGCGGCGGTTGACGTTCCGGTTGAGCTGGTCGTAGGTGAAGCTCTGCTCGCCGCAGTACGTCAGCGCCACCCGGTCGGGCGTGCGCAGCGCTCCGGCGGTCAGGATCGCGTGGCCGTAGTTGCCGTAGGGTGATCGTGCCATGGGGGGTGCCTCCACATCAGAGGGGCAGATCAGAGGGGTTCGGGAGGGCTCGCAGGGGCTGGGAGGGACGCGTACAGCACGAAGACGTTCCCTGAGGGGTCGCGCAGCACGGCCCGCGTCTCGTGCGGCCCGGCCTCGGGCGCCCGCACCACCTCGGCGCCGCGCGCCGTCAGCTCCCCCACGGCCCGCCCGACGTCGTCCACCTTGTACGACGGGGCGGCCGAGGTGGTGACGTGCTCGGCCGGCCCGGCCAGCGCGACGGTGACCCCGCCGCCGTCGAGCGCGGCGAACCGGTCGCCGTCGCGGAACTTCACCGGCAACCCGTAGAAGGCGATCGCCTCGTCCAGGTCGGCGACGGGGATCAGCACGTTGCCGAGCTTCACGCGGGCCTCCAGTGGGGAAGGTCGTCGAGGAACGTCACGCGTACCGGGAGGCCGACGCGCACCTGCTCGGGGGCGCACTCCACCACGTGCCCGAAGGCCCGCACGCCCTCCGGCAGGTCCACCCAGGCCATCACGTAGGGTTCGCGGCCCCGGTAGGCGGGGGCGAACGAGCGGTGCACGACGGTGTAGGTGTGCACCACGCCCTCGCCGGAGGCGGGCTCGAACACGAGCCGGTCGCCACCGCACCAGGGGCAGGCGGCCTCGGGGAGGTGGATGCGGCGGTCGCAGGCGGTGCAGCGCTGGATGACCAGCTCGCCGCGCCCGCAGGCGGCCCAGTAGGCAGAGGTGTCACCGCTCATCGCTGCCAAGCTAGCGCACGCTTGGTTTCCCGACAAGGCCCGCCTGGCCGCAGTGCGCCGACCCCTGCTGCCGCACCCCACGTGGCGCTCACTCCGGGTCCGACGGTTCCCACAGGTCCGACAGGTCCGACGGGTCCGACGGGTCCGGCGTGGCGGGGAGGAGGTCGGGCGAAGGCTCCTCGGACGTGCGGAGGGGCGCCGTGGACGGGGTGGGCGAGGGCTGGGCGACGGGGGCGTCCGAGGGCTGGGCGGCGGGGGCGTCGGAGGTGGGCGGGGCGGGGGTGTCGGTGCCGGAGGCGGTGTGGTC
>NZ_JBQQCB010000045.1:0-79411 GCF_052246675.1 Nonomuraea sp. KM90
CACCTCCTGCGACAGCGGGTCGAACGACAGGATCATCGGCAACGCCGACAGCTCCAACCAGTTCTGGTCCGGCTCGAACGGCTCCCGCTGCTCCTCCTACACCGGCGCCCTGGCCTGGTCCTTCGCCGCGGACGGCCGACTGATCGTGACCTTCGGCGGCACACCGGTCACGCCGTAACAGCCACCGCCGCCCGACCACCGCAGCACGCCAACAGTCGGAGCCTTCCACCAGCGCGACGGCCGCCACCACCACGGCGGCCGTCGCACCCACCCGGCGCCGAAGCTCTGACCCCGCTGACGAGGCAGAGGAGAGGTGGCGGTGTGGAGGCCAAGGAACGCCAACGCCTGAGGATCGCACGCGCTGTGCTTCGCCTGGTCAGGGCCCGACACTACCGCGCAGCTCTCCCTGCCTCAGGCTGACGGCATCTCCGACATCGCACTGCAGCGGTTGCGCCGGCCTGTGCACTCTCCCTGCTGTCCTGGGCCACGCCGACACCGGTTGTGCCAACGATCGGATGTCGCGACTTGCGGGATAGGACACGTGTTTCCACCGGTGGTCATCCGCTGGTGACGAACAGGAGCACGCCGGGGCGTTTCGCCCAGCCCTGCCCCCATGGGACCGACGGGCCAATCATCCGGCGGCGCGCGCCACCGGCTGCCTGAGCATCGTCTTGGGCTCAGGATCGGTGAAATCGGTCAGGTAGATCTCATGGTGCAGCCCGTTGCGCACCAGACCGTGCTCGGCCATGAAGGCCTCCATCACGTCGAGCGACACCTTCTCCTCGCTGTAGGGCCCCTCGTGGAGCAACTCCACGCACTCGCCCTCGGTGAAGATGACCACCTGGACGCGGTCGACGGGCGCGCCGGACGCGCGCGCCTGCTCACGCGCCGCCTCGACCACCCCCGGCGCGGGTACGTCAGGGAGCGACAACAGCAGATGCCACCGCCACTGATCGCGCGGCACCTCCAGCGGCGGCCGAGAGGTGTCCTCCACCCACCAACGGCCCTCCAGCGGGCCGGCCGGGCCGCCCATGACGGACGCCACGGCGTACAAGGCGCCGATGGCCGAGACGTGCTCGGTGCCGCCGGGCTCGCCCATGCCGGTGACGTTGAGGCAGGTGACGGGGTCGCAGTGGACCAATTGCGGTGTCATAGCTCCTCCAAAGGAATCATCAAATGGGTGATCAGCCGATCGGGCGGGGTGGTTGCCGGGTCGGACACGTACACCTCGCGGATCGGACCGTGGACGGGATGGCGACGCTCAGCGCACCAGGACAGCAGCGCATGCGCGGTCAGCCCGATCTGGCCGTACGGGCCGACGTGCGTGGCGCTGGCGAACCGGCCGCCTGGCAGCACGTCGAGTTCGGCCCCCGCTACCGGCTCCTCGCTGACCAGAGCGACGGTGACGGTGACGGGCTCGCCGAGGTCGAGCGGGAACAGGCCGATGAGCTCGGCAGCGGCGGCCGACGATGCAGCCCGCAGCCTGGCGATGGCAGCCGAGGTGGCCCGGCCGACGTCTGACGGGTCCGCCGCCGTCGCTGTGGCCACCGCCACGCGCCGCACTGGTTCCGTGACCACCGTAACGGGAGTGGACGGCAGGCCCTCCGTCATGACGCGCTCGAGTGCGGCCAGCGTCGATCGGCGCCTGGCCAGCTCGGCTTCCAGCCACTCGTGCACTTGCTCCAGGACACCGGGCCTGTCGGAAAGCACCTGCGCGATGACGGCGAGCGGGACGTCGAGCGAGCGCAGCAGCCCGATCGACAGCGCCTCGCGCGCCTGCTCGTGCCGGTAGTAGCGATATCCGGTGTGCTCGTCCACGTACGCGGGCACCAGCAGGCCGAGCTCGGCGTAGTGCCGCAGCTGTTTGATGCTCAGCCGACCGAGCCTGGCGAACTGCCCGATCGGCATCAGCTCCTCGTCCATGCCCTCATCATGGGGTCTCCCCATGTGGGAGAGTCCAGCTGGAGATCTTCCACACCCTGCGGACGACGGGGGAGGGGCCGAATGCGGGCACCACCTGATCACCGGCATCACCGGCGTCTCGCTCGCCGTCTTCCTGGCCGGCGCCGGCCGCACCGACTGCCCGACCTGAGAGGGGCGGGCGGGGCGTTCGGATTCGCGACCGGATGCCGGACACGCCCAGGCTCATGTGGGCGAACCTTGCCCGCGCAGCTCGCGCTGGGTGAGGCGTGTCTCTTCCGTTTACGCGATCGGCTTCGTCGTCTCCCCGCGGGCCTCGCTCGGGGTGAGGCCGAACCTGGCGCGGAAGAGGCGGGCGAAGTGGGCCTGGCTGGAGAACCCCCACCGGTGCGCGACGTCGGCGATCGTGGTCTGCCGCGCCCCGGGCCCGGTGAGCTCCTGATGCGCCCGGACCAGGCGCCGCTCCATGATGTACCGCGCCGGCGACCTGCCGGCCGACTCGAAGATCCGCGCCAGATGCCGTACGGAGATGCCCATGACCCCGGCCACCTGAGAGGCTCCGAGACAGGGGTCGTGCAGGTGGCGCTCGATGTAGTCCTCGGCCACGATGAGCTGCGACCGGTAGGCGTCGGGCCCCGTCCGCCCGCCCGTACGCTCCTCGGCGAGCTGCCCGAGCAGGTCGAGCACGGCACGCTCGGCGTCACCGGGATCGTGCCTGTCACGCAAGGCGGCCAGCCCGCCGAGCAGGGAGCTCAGCGCCGCCACGAGCGCGCCCTCCCGCGCCGTGCCTCGCCCGAACAGCATCGGCCCGGGCAACCCGCCTCCCACGCACGCCTGCGCGAACAGGTCACGTGGCACGTCCACCAGGATCTGCCGCATGGAGGAGGAGAACCCGAACAGATACGGCCTGCGCGTGTCGTAGACGACCAGCTCGCCGGCTGTGGCCGCGAGGCAGCCGTTCTCGTGCAGGAACACCGCCTCGCCCTTGACCAGCAGGGTCGCGAACACCGAATCCTTGGGCGTCGACCTGACCGTCTGCGGGCTGCGCTCGATGGCGTGGGCGTTGCCGGCGATCTCGGCCAGGCGCAGCCCGCCCAGCTCGATGTTGGTCTGACTCGCCAGCAGACCATGCTCGGAGTAGGAGGTGCAGGACAGGCCCACCAGCGCCCTGCGGTTGTAGTCCTCCCAGTAATGGATGCGCTCGGCAGGTTCGACGTGCTCGGTGGTGGCTCGGGAGATCACGGAGAGGGCGGACATGCGACCTCCTGATGTGCGTGCATGTCAGGGGAACTCAGCTTAGGTGACAGGTCACACCGCCAGGTAGCCTCCGTCCACGGGGACGACCGCGCCGGTGACGTACGAGGCCGCCGCCGAGCACAGGAACGCCACCACCGAGGCGACCTCGTGAGGCTGCCCGAGGCGCCCGGCCGGGATGCGGGCCAGGACCTGGGCCGTGGCCTGGGGGTCGTCGAGCACGCCCCGGGCCAGCGGAGTGAGCACGAAGCCGGGCGCGACGGCGTTGACCCTGATGCCGTCGGCGGCGTACTCGGCCGCCAGCGACTTGGTGAGCTGGGAGACGCCGCCCTTGCTGGCGCTGTAGGCGGGCCGGTCCCGGCTGCCGGAGAAGGCGAACATGGACGAGACGTTCACGATGGCGCCGCCGTTCTCGGCCAGGGACGGGCGGGCGGCCTGGCAGGCGACCATGACGGCGGTGAGGTTGATCTCGATGACCCGCTGCCAGCGGGCCAGGTCGTACTCCTCGCGGTCGTGGCTGACGCCCGCGCAGTTCACCAGGACATCCAGCGGCTCGCCCGCGGACAGCAGGCCGGTCAGCCCGGCGCGGTCCAGCACGTCGTGTTCCACCACGCGGACGCGCGGGTGGCCGGGCAGGTCGGCGGGGTCGGCGGGCGGCAGGCCGAGCGCGGTCACGTCGGCGCCCAACTCGGCGAGGAGCACGGCCGTGGCCGCACCGATCCCCGAGGTGCCCCCGGTCACGAACGCCCGCCGCCCCGCGAACTCCCCGCTCACCGGCGCTGCTCCCCAGGTCGTACCAGCACTTTGACCTGCTCCCGTCCGCGCAACAGCGCCTCGAATCCGTCACGTACGACGTGCTCCAGTGGGATGGTGGAGGTGACGATCCCGGCCAGGTCCACGCCCTCCTCCGCCACCATGCGGATCAGCTCCGGATAGACGTCGCGGTACCCCACGCTGGTCATGATCGTCTGTTCGTTGTTCACCAGGGCGAAGGCGTCCACGCTGACCGTGCCGGTGAGACCGAGGAACATCACCCGCCCGCCCCGCCTGGTGGCGGCCAGGCAGGCACGCAGGGTGTCGTCCGAGCCGACCACCTCGAACGCGACGTCCGCCCCCTCGCCGCCGGCCAGATCGGCGAGGTCCGCGCCGGTCTCGGTGGCTCCCAGGCGCCGGGCCATCTCGCGGCGAGCCGCAGAGCGGTCGGCGGCGACGATGCGCCCGGCGCCGTACCGTGCGGCGAACTGGGTCACGAGCAGCCCGATCGGGCCCAGGCCGAGGACGGCGACGCTCTCGCCGGGGCGGATCCCGGCCCGCCGCACCGCGTGCAGGGCGACGGCGGCCGGCTCGAACACCGCCGCCTGCTCCAGGGAGACCGGCTCGGGCAGCGGGTGCAGCATGTACGCGGGCACGGTGGCGTGCTCGGCCAGCCCGCCGTGTCCCATGAGCCCGGCGAACCCGAAGTGCCGGCAGATGTTGTACTCCCCGGCCAGGCACCGCGAGCAGCGACCGCACCGGTAGTGCGGCTCCACCGCCACCCGGTCCCCTGGGAGGAGGCCGGTGACACCGCTGCCGATCTCGGTGACGGTGCCGCAGAACTCGTGCCCCAGGATGAGCGGCGCGGCCACGCCGGATTCCGGGTGCGCCTCGCCGACGGGGACGGCGTGCGGCCCGTCGGCGTATTCATGCAGGTCGCTGCCGCAAATCCCGCAGTAGGCCACCTCGATCGTCGCCTCGCCCGGCCCAGGAGACGTCACGGGCACGTCCTCGACGCGGACGTCCTTGGCCCCGTACCAGATCGCCGCTCTCATGCGGCCGCCCGGCGGCGCAGCACGGCGGGAGCCGTCTCCTTTAGCGCGAAGCACAGAGCCACCACCACCAGCGCGCCACCCGCGGCGATGAACATCGCGGACTGCAGCCCCCACTGGTCGGCCGCCCAGCCCGCGACCATCGGCCCGAGAAAGCCGCCGGCCAGCTCGCCCACACCCATGATCACGCCGAGCGCCGTGGCCAGCGCTCCGCGCGGCACCGTCTCGGCCGGGATCGTGGCCATGAACAGCGTGAAGCAGCCGAGCCCGGTGTAGGTGACCACCATGATCGCGCCGAGCAGCACGGGACTCTCGACGTAGACCACGGCGAGCGGGCAGCACACCGCCAGCGCCGTGAACCCGATCAGAGCCGCTTTGCGTCCGATCCGGTCGGAGATGGCCGGAGTCACGAATCCCCACAACACCCACGCCACTCCCAAACAGGTCATGACGCCGCTCATCGTGCCGGGACTGAAGCCCTTGACCTCGGTGAGGTAGGTCGGGGTGAAGGTGATGATGGTGACGAACCAGGTGAGGTAGCAGCAGGCGATGAGCATGCAGACGACGATGTTGCGCAGCTTGAGCACCTCGCCCAGCGGCACCCTGACCGCCGCCGCGTGGGGCGCGTCGGCCTGCGTTCGCGGAGACCGCTCGCGCACGAACTTCCAGATGAGCGCGGCCATGACCAGCCCAGGGATGATCGTGACGTAGAACGCGACGCGCCAGTCGTAGGTCTCCGCGATCCACACCACGACCAGCGGCGCCAGGATGCCGCCGAGCAGTCCCGCCGACGAGCCCTGCAGCAGGCCCATGTTGAGGCCCCGGCGGCTCTCCCTGGACGCCTCCACCATCAGCGACTGCGCCATCGGCAGCACCGCGCCCTCGGCCGTGCCCATCAGCGCCCGCGCCACGAGCAGCCCGGCGAATCCGCCCATGAGCCCGGACGAGGCGGAGAACAGCGAGAACAGCACCACGGCCACGATCAGAATCGGCTTGCGCCGGCCGAGCGCGTCGGACAGGCGGCCGGCGAACATGCCGGCCAGTGCCCAGGTGAGCGCGAGCACGCCGGACAGGGTGCCGAGTTCGGCGTTGGACAGGCCGAAGTCCTTGTCCATGTACGGCGCCAGGAACGACAGCGCCTGGCGGTCGAAGAAGACGAAACCGAAGGACAGGAAGAGGATGACGAGCAGGCGGATCTCGTACCGGTCGGCCGCGCGGGCGTCCGGCGCCGCGGTGGTGTCAGTCATGACGTTCTCACTTCGAGGGGGTGCGCCGGGGTTCAGCGGAACAGGGAGTTGACGTAGTCGGCGCCGATCCCGACCTTCTCGTAGTGCTCGCGGCACATCTTGATGTAGTCGTGCACGTCGAAGAAGCCGTCGGGGTCGCCGTGCTCGTCCAGCCAGATGAGCGGGCCCTTGACGATGAAGAACGTCTTCATCGGCTCGTCGCTGTCGTAGGCGACCAGCGTGTGACCCTCGCCCGGGGCCTCGTAGACGAAGTCGCCCGCGGTCGCCGTCCAGGGCCGCTCCAGGTAGCCCCACTTGCCGGAGATCGTGTACGCGAACACCTCGTGCGGGTGGTAGTGCCGGTTGACCAGCCCCGCCTCCTTGGCCCGCAGGATGTCGGCCCAGCTGTTGTCCTTGACGTTGATCCACAACGGCCGGGAGCCGACGGTCTCGGTGAACGGCACGTAGTAGCGGTCGTCGTCCGTGGCGACATTGGACAGGTAGACCTCGGGGAGGGCGTCGGGGCGGAAGGAGTTCTCGATCGGCTTGAGGTCCTTCCAGAACTCTCCGGTAGGCATGTCGGGCATGTGAACGGCCCCTTTCGTCGCTTGTTTCCCGGAAGTGAATCCTGGAGGGGCCGGTGCCGTCTTTCCCGTGGAAGACCTGGCCGCTTGCATATTCCGGACATCCACCGGCGGCCGGCACAACCAGGCTCGGCCCCGCCCGGCACGGTCCCGAGCCGCAGACCAAGAGCAGCCACCAGCACCTGGGCAGCCTCGGCCGCAGGAGCCATCCACCCTCCACGGGATCGACGATCATCGTGGTTCCGTCGGGCAGAGCCGAATCCTCGGCGGAGGCGTCGAGTCTCGCCTTGGCGGACCGCTCCGGGGCGGCCGAACCTGGCACCGGCGCGAGTGACAGCCGCCGCAGCCGATCGGCGAGGATCTCGTCGTCCCGGGTGTCTCCCGGGTGGTCCACGCTGGGCAGCAGGCACTCCCAACTGGCGTCGAGCACGTCCTGGGCCTGCCCCTGGGCGACCACGAGATCGTGCGACGGGACCACCACGCACTGCTGGCCGAAGGCACCGTGACCGTGGTAACCGTGACGCGACATCCAGAACTGGTAGCCGTAGCCGTAGCCGCAGCTGAAGTCGACGTCGTCCGACCCGTCCTCGAACGGCAGGCCGTCGATGTGCCGTCTGGTCGCGAGCTCCACCCATTCGCGCGGGGACGAGCCGCCGGTCGCCCCAAAGGCCTCCGCGCAGCAGCAGTTCACCGAAAGCGGACGGCCTCGGTCGTGAGGTGCAGCCCGTGGAATCCGAAGGCGGCACCGCCCAGAGGCGTGCCAGTCGAGGTCTTCGCCTCCTCGATCACCACGCTGGTGACCGGCAGTCGGCAGATCACGGTGAGGGGCTGGGTGTGGAGCCCGGCGAACCGGTCTTCGATGACGATGGCGTCGTCATGTATGAGGGGCGGCTGAGTGCCCAGCGGTCGTCCTCGTCGGTCGGCCGGGCAGGGCTCAGCTTCTGGCGGGACGGGATCGGCTCCCGCGTTCAGTCGTCCCCCGGGCCTTGACGGGCCCTGCCGGTCAGATCGCGATCTGCTGGTCGTGGTCGCGCAGCATGCGCAGGGGCAGAGCCATGGACGCGGGCGCCGCCGATGGTCTTGCCGCGGGCGCGGGCGGATTCGTGGCCCTCCAGGGTGCGGTCGCGGATGTACGGCCGACGCTCAGAGGCAGTCCAGGTAGGCGGCGAAGCGGCGGGTCTCGTCGGGGGACCCGGCGTACGCGATGTGGCCGTCGGGCCGGATCAGGAACAGGCGAGGCCGGCGGGCGCCGTAGAGCGCGTGCAGCGCCGTCTCCGCCGCGGGCACGGTGTGGACGCGTACGTCGATCGGGTGGCGGCGGAGCATGTCCTCGACCCGCTTCCGGTGTGCGGCCGCCGGGCCGGGTTCGGGACCCTCGAACAGCAGCACGTGGTGCCGGGTGCCGCCGATGACGTCGAACAGGCTGCCGCCGGTGGAGCCGACACGGCCGTACGGCGCCCGGTCGCCGGAACGCGGCCCCCTGCCCGAGGTTCCGGCGACGGCAGGGCTGCCCCGGTAGCCGATCCAGGTCTGCGAGAACAGCCGGAAGACGGCGGACCGGGCCGCGGGCAGCCGCGTCAGCGGTCCGATGAGACGACCGGCGAGGTGGGACCTGATCCAGCGGGCGGCCGGGTGCCGCAGGGTCTCGAGCGCGAAGCCGCGGTCGGAGCCGCGCAGCACCGCCACCGCGACCGGACGGCGCTCGGCCTCGTAGGAGTCGAGCAGCCGCTCGTGCGCCTGCCCGCGCGCCACCAGCGCGAGCTTCCAGCCGAGGTTGAACGCGTCGCCGACGGCCAGGTTCATGCCCTGCCCGCCGGCCGGGCTGTGGATGTGCGCGGCGTCGCCGACGAGGAAGGCGTCGCCGGCCCGGAACCGTCCGGCGATCCTGCTGTGCACCCGGAACAGAGCGGTCCACGGGGCGGCGGTGATCCGGGCGTCAAGGCGGAAATAGGTGTCGAACCAGTCCTGGATCTGGGAGAGGGGCACGTCGCCGTAGGGCTCGTGGGAGACCTCGCCCCGGGCTCCGGGTGCGCGGCGGGCCGGCGGGGCGAGGCCGGGCGGGACGGTCCCGAAGAGCCGGTACCGGCCGCCGGCCAGGCGGAACAGGCCGACGAAGCCGTCGCGGGTCAGATCGAGGCGCAGCGTGCCCGCAGCCGGGCCTGAGCCGGCGGGGAAGGCGAGGTCCACGTCGGCGAGCAGGCCGGTCTGGTCGTAGGTCCGGCCGGCGAAGGCGAGGCCGAGGGCGTGCCTGACCATGCTGCGGGCGCCGTCCGCGCCCACCACCCACCGGGCCTCGATGGTGGCGTGCTCCCCGGTCGCCCTGCGCACGGTCGCCCGCGCCCCGTCCGGGCCTTCGGCCAGAGCGACGAACTCGGTGTTCCAGGCGACGTCGTGGCCGCGTTCGGCCAGCCACTCGAGCAGGAGCCGTTCGGTGCGGTCCTGTTCCAGGCCCAGCGCGTACGGGAACGGCGTGCGGGCCCACGGCCCGGCGAACGGGAAGCCGCCTGCCCGGCGTCCCCGTTCGAAGATCTCGACTCCGGTCATCGGCACCCCCTGCGCCACCGCCCGATCGGCGAGGCCCAGCCGGTCGAGCAGCTCAAGCGTGCGCACGTGCAGGATGGCCGCGCGGGAGTGGGTGTCCGGCCCCTTTTTGGCGTCCACGATCGTGACGTCCACGTCGTGGTCGGCGAGCACCGCGGCCAGCACCAGCCCGGCCGGCCCCGCGCCGACGACGAGCACCTGGGTGCGCATGGCAGCGCCACCGCCCCTCATCGGCCCTGTCCCTCGACGCTCTGACCGTCTGGCGGCATGGGCGGGACGCGTACGTGCTCGGGCCGGACGCCCACGCCGAGCAGGCGGCTCATCAGCGCCCGCACGAACGGTAGCCGGGCGATCGCGCTGAAGTCGGGCGGCTCGGCCTGGGCGCGGAGCGCGCGATCGATGCCGAACCGCTGGGCGCCACGCTGCAGCGCCTGGGTCGCCACGGTGGGCGCCCACCTGCGCCGCTGCAGGGCGGCGGTCACCCGGTCGGGGACCGGCTCACCCTTCGCCTGTGCCCGTCGCAGGTGCCCGGTCAGGAGGTTGGCAGCGGCGACGGCGTCCTGCACCGCGAGGTTGATGCCCACCCCCGCGATCGGCGACATGGCGTGGGCGGCGTCGCCGATCAGCAGCAGCCCCGGCGCGTGCCAGCGGCGCAGCCGGTCGAGCCGGACCTCCAGGAACCGGGTGTCGTCGAAGCCGGTCACCTCGCCGACCCGGTCGGCGAGAAAGCCGACCAGGCTCGCGACATCGTCGCGCAGTGCCTGGATCCCGGCTCTTCGCAGGTCGTCGTGGCCGCCCTTGCGGATCATGTAGGCGATGTTCCAGTACGAGCCCCGGTTGATCACCGCGACGGACTTTCCCGCGGCCATGCGCAGGTGGTAGCCCTCGTCCGGATCGGTGGCGCGGCGGGAGACCCGGAACTGCAGCACGTCCATCGGCGCGCCGAATTCGCGCGGACGCAGGCCGGACGCCCGGCGCACCGCGGAGTGCCGGCCGTCGGCGGCCACCGTCAGGTGGGCCCGCACCTCGTGCTCGCCGTCCGGGCCGCATAAGCGCACGCCGGTGACGCGCCCGTCCTGCCGCACGACGTCGTATGCCTCGGCCCGCATGAGCAGGCGGAAGTGGGGATGGCGGGCTGCCTCGGAGGTCAGCAGGTGGAGCAGGTCCCACTGCGGAACGAACGCGATGTAGGGATATCGCAGGCCAAGGGTTGAGAAGTCCGCCACGTCCAGCCGGCGGCCGTCGCGGACGAACCCGACTGTCGACACCTTGTGGTGCGGCAACGCCAGGAACCGGTCGATCAGCCCCAGCTCGTCCAGAACGTCGAGGGTGGACGGGTGGACGGTGTCGCCGCGGAAGTCGCGCAGGAAGTCGGCGTGCTTCTCCAGCACCACCACCTCGACCCCCGCCCGGGCCAGCAACAGCCCCAGGACGGCGCCGGCCGGGCCACATCCGGCCACGCACACGGTTGCCGTCGTCGTCGGTTCAGTCACTCCGCATCACCCCTTCGCCTTAGTAGACGTCAGCGTTCCTTATGTTGGGAGCAGGGTAGCCATCGCAAGATTGGAGACGCAAGCGTCTACTATTGCGGCCATGGCCGACAGCGGAACCCAGGAGCAGACAGCGACACAGAGCCGCCGCCGCGGCGCCGTGCTGGAACGGGCGATCTACCGGGCGACCCTGGGCGAGCTCGCCACCCTCGGCTACAACGGCCTGACGATGGAGGGCGTGGCGCGACGCGCGCAGACCGGCAAGGCCGCCCTCTACCGGCGCTGGCCGTCCAAGAAGGACCTCGTCCTCGACGCCCTGCTCCACGCACTGCCCGAACCCCGCGAGATCACCGCGTCCGACTCCGCCCGGGACAACCTGATCGCCGCGCTCACGATCATGTCCGACGCTCTGGCCGGCGAGATGACTCGTCCCGGCCTCGACGTCATGCTGGAATTGCTCCGCGAGCCGGAGCTCAGGCAGGCGTTCGGCACCAGGGTCGTCGAACCGCGGCTGCGCCTCGTCGAGGCCATCCTGCACCGAGCCGCCGCGCGCGGCGAGATCAAGGCCGGCGCGGAGCTCCCGCTGATCGCCCGGACCGGCCCCGCCCTGGTCATCCAGACGTTCCTGCTCACCGGCGAGCCACCCGCGGCCGCGGAGCTGTCCCGGATCGTGGACGCCGTCCTCATGCCCCTGCTCACCGAGCCCGGCCGACCGGAGGGTCGGACGTGAGTGCGTACGGCTTGACGAACCGGTGCGTGAGCCGTCCGCCACGACGTACCCGGCCTGGGCCGGCGCGTTCCCGGAACGCTTGACCACCCCAGATGGCCGCCGGGGCCGTCGTAGGCTCCAGGAGGGCATGCGTAGACGAGTGGGGCAGCGGGTAGCGCGATGCGGATGGGGTCAACTCCTGCATCCGGACCGCGGCGCCGGCTCATCGCTCTCCTGATCGCCGTCATGCTGCTCGGCATCACCGAGTCCATGATCGGGCCGTACCTCGTGCTGTTCGGCGCCGACCGCCTGCAGCTGTCTGTGCTCGAGATCGGCGTCTTCATCTCCCTGACAGCGGTCAGCGGCATGGCTGCCAGCGTCTGGCTCGGCCGTCGCTACGATCGCCGCCCCGGCCGGTGGCCGGCGGTGCTGGCCGCCTCCCTGGCGGGGACGGGGTATCTGCTGCTCGTGGTGACCACGTCGTATCCGCTGGTGCTCCTCATCGGCGTGCTCTTGCTCGGCGCGGGCACTGCGGTGTTCCCGCAGCTCTTCGCGCTTGCCAGGAGCCACACGGACGGGACGACGGCCAGGCCGGGCGGCGGCACGCCCATCCTGCGCTCGGCGTGGTCGCTGGCCTGGGCGATCGGCCCCCTGGCGGGAGGTGCGCTCGTGGCCGGGGCCGGCTACTCCTGGCTGCTCGGGGTCACGGCCTGCGGGTTCTGCCTCGTGGTCGTGGCCGTGCTAGGGCTCGACGCCCACCCGCCGCAGGCGTCCCCACCCGTCGAGGCGGCCACGGATCGGCCGCTCACCTCGCGGACCGTGGCCCTGTCGATCGCCGGCTTCGCCCTGTTCCACGTCGCGATGTTCTCGGGCGCGGTGGCATTACCGCTGTACGTCACGCAGGTGCTGCACGGCTCGGCCGGTGCGGTGGGACTGATGTTCAGCGTCTGCGCGGCGGCGGAGATCCCCGCGGCGCTCGCCCTGCTGCTGTTGCCCCCTCGCTGGAGCAGGGGCCGCGTGATCCTGATCGGCATGGGGCTCATGGTTGTCTATTTCGCGCTCGTGGCGGCGTTCACCGGCATCGTGGCGCTGGTGCTCATTCACATCGCCCGAGGCGTCGCCATCGCCGTCGTGGGCGCGCTGGGCATCAGCCACATGCAGGACCTACTGCCGGCCGCCCCGGGCCGGGCCACCACCTTGTTCGCCAATACCGCGACGGCCGGCTCCCTCGTGTCCGGCATCGCCGCCGGCGGCATCTCCCATGCCCTCGGCTACCAAGCAGCCCTGCTCGTCTGCGCCGTGCTCAGCGGGGTGGCATGGCTGCTGCTCCTCCTCGCACGGCTCCGGGCAACGGTCGAGACGGAGGGCTTCGTCGCCGAGCCTGCGCCACCACGCTGAGCGAACCTGGAACAGGGATCTGTTGAGGGCCTGCTCCCTCGTGGGGCGGGGAGCGTGGTGGAGGTCATGGAGGGCCGAAGGGATGTGCCCGCGTTGCGGTGGAGGTTCGGGCCGCTCGACAACCCCAGATAACGATGGCGGCGATCAGTTCATCAAGGGCATGCGCAGCACCAAGCACGTTCCCTGGCCGGGGTCTTCGATGGTCAGGGTGCCTCGGTGGGTGTGGGCGATCTCGCGGCAGATGGCCAGGCCCAGGCCGGTGCCCTTCTGGTCGCGCTCGCGTGACTCCGGGAGCCGGGCGAAGCGTTCGAAGACGATCTCGCGGTGTTCGGGAGCGATGCCGGCGCCGTCGTCGAAGACCGCCAGGACCGCGGTGTCGTCCTCGGCCCGGACCGCGACGGTGACGGCGGTGGCGGCGTGGCGCTGGGCGTTGTCCAGCAGGTTGGCCAGCAGCCTGGACAGCAGCAGCCGGTCGGAGGAGACGACCACGTCCGGCGCCAGGCCGGTGCGGATCGGGACGCGGCCCGGTGTGCGGCGCCGAAGCTCGGTGCGGACGAGTTCGGCCAGGTCGGTGCGCTGGTGCTGGGCTGTCCGGTCGGCGTCCAGGCGGGCCAGGGTGAGGATGTCCTCGGCGATCGCCTGCTGGCGTTCGACGTCGCTGAGCAGGTCTTTGGCCATGCGCGGCCAGTCGACCGCGTTCGGGTCCATCAGCGCTTCCTCCAGTCGCAGGATGGCGCCGGTGATCGGGGTGCGCAGGTCGTGCGAGGCCTCGGCGGTGAAGCGCCGCTCGCGTTTCACGGCTCCCTCCAGCAGTTCCAGGGTGTGGTTCACGATGGTGGCCAGGTAGCGGATCTCGTCGTGATGCGCCGGGACGGGCACGCGGTGCCCGAGGTCGGTCACGGTGATCTCGGCGAGCTCGGCGGTCATGTCCTCCACTGGACGCAAGGTACGGCCGACGAGGTGATACGTCCCCAGCGCCACAATGGCCAGCCAGAGCGCCGAGCCGGCCAGGAGCCGGGCCGCCAGCTCCTGGCTCACGTACCACGGAGGAACCGGCAGCGCGCTGTAGACGATCAGGTCGCCACCGAGGGCGGGAACCCACATCGCCGCGATCATCATGCACTGGCCGGGAAACCCGGGCACGTCACACAGCCGCCGATCCATGGCCGAGTGGCGCCGCGACGGCACGAACGTGGCCATCCGCGGCCGGCCCTGGAACCGGCCGCTCGCCGACACCACCCGCCCGGCACGATCCACGAACTGCATCGCGGCCACTTCCCAGACGTGCAGGACCGGCGGCGGAGCGTGGTGCGCGAACCGATGCAACATCTCCAGGTCCGCGCTGTAGAGGTGCCTGAGCCGATGGTCCGTCACACGATCGTGTCGGTGATCCAGTATCAGCCATGCCGTGAGCACACACAGCACCGCCGCCACCATGGTGGCCAGCATCGTCACCCGCGCCCGGATGGACCACGTGGACCACCCCACACGCCTGAGACGCGCACCTACCCGCGATCCGAAGCGCACGACCCGCCGGATCAGCTCCCGCACGGCGTGCTGCTGCTCCTGACCATTGGGCACCTCTTGCACAGCAGCCACCCCCGTCCCGGTGGTCCCGGGCCGCTCCATTCCCCATGCAGCTTCCCCTGACCAGCGGAAACAAGCCTGTAGCCTGTGGCGTAGCCGCCGACGAAGATCTCAGAGAAGATCACGAGCTGTGCCCCCTGGGCGGACGCCCGGCCCAGGAGTTCGCGGCAGCGGCGCGACGGCCGGGGGATGTCCCGGGCTCGCAGCACACCGTCGCCGGCCGCGCAAAGAATGGCGAACGCGCCGAAGTCTTGTTCTCCCCCCTCCTGCGCGCCGACGTTTTGCACGGAAACGGGCAACTGCCGAGCGAGCCGCTTGCCTTCCACGTGTAAGCCCATCTGGACGGGCGGGAAACGATCGCTCGGCGCAACCCGATACCTTGCCATGCAAGGTATCGGGTCGTACCGTGGTCTTATGTCTGAGGGCGCCGAGGCGCCGCCGGGATCGGCGGCCATCGCTCGTCTGCATCGCGAGCTCGCCCGCGGCACGACCGAGTTGGCCGTGCTGTCCGTCCTTGGCGTTCGCCGTCGATACGGCTACGAGCTGCTGAAAGTGCTGCGGGAAACGGGCGAGGGAGTCCTGGAGGTCAAGGAGGGCACGCTTTATCCGCTGCTGCACCGGCTGGAGGATTCCGGCCACATTCTGGCGACCTGGGAAGCGGAGGGGCGGGCCAGGCCGCGCAAGTACTACGTCATCACCCCGGAGGGTCGCACGTACCTCGCCATGCTGCGCGCCCAGTGGAGCAGCCTGGTCGACGGGATGCGACAGCTCCTCGACACACTTGGCGAGGTGCAGGAATGAGCGACCAGCACGAGATCATCGACGACTACACGGAGCGGGTCGGGCGCCATCTGATGGGTCCGGCCAGAGACAAGGCGAAGGCGGAGCTCGGCGCGCACCTGTCCGACGCGGCCGAGGCGGGAGAGCTGGACCATGCCCTGAGCCGGCTCGGCCCCCCGAGACAGGCGGCGGCCACCTTCTCCGACTTACGATCCGCACCGCCCGCTCCCATCGGCGCGCGGCTGGCCGCGGTCGTGATCGACAACATACCGCTCGTCGGCGTCACGCTGGCGCTGCTGACGACGGGGATCTCCCGGATCGCCGAACTGGGGAACGGCTTCGCGCTGGCGTTCCCGCCCTTCGTGTACGCCAAGATCGGTGACGGTTGCGTGAGCGTCGGGCCGCCCGTGCTCTGCGACGCCGGCGTCTACGACTACGCCGGGCTCCTCTACACGCTGGGCGTGCCGCTCGCCCTGCTCTGGTCGATCGTCGGCCTCGGGATGGTGGAGGCCTGGACCGGCGCGACCCCGGGCAAGCGCCTGCTGAAACTGTGCGTCGTGACCGAGGCCGGGCTGCGCATCCACCCGGCCAGCGGCATCGTACGGCGGCTCAGCGTGGTGCTGGGACCGGCCGCCTGGCTGGACTGGCTGCCCTTCGTGTGGGGGGACCGGCGCCGGGTGCTCGACCTCCTGACCGGGACCAAGGTCGTGCGGGCGGCGCGATGAAGCTCGCCGTCCCCTACGGCGCGCGGCGGTGGGCTGGTTCCTCCGCGTCCGTCGGCAACCCGCCCCAGATGACCATCGCTCGGGGAGCTGTGTGGAACGTCCGGTCCGGCCCGTTCGTCGTCATTGCGTGACCCTCTCCCCGGAGCTTGACGAGCGGCTGCGCGAGGCGGCCGCCAGGATGCACCGCGCCGAGCACGTCCGGCGCCTGCGTGAGGCCACCGCGCAACAGATCGAGGACGTCCGCGGCACCCTGGCGGATCTGGAGTTCGAGCTGGCCAAGGAGGAGCGTGACGTCGCCCGGCTGGAAGGCGGGCTGTCCGCCGTCCTGGCCCGCATGCTGGGCAACCGCGAGGAGCGGCTGGAGCGCGAGCGCGCCGAGGCGGTGGTGGCCGGGGAACGCGTGGACGGTCACCGCGCCCGACTGGCGCAGCTCGAAGCCGATGCGGCGGCGGCCGCCGCCGAGCTGGCCGTGCTCGACCCCGCGTCCCGGGAGTATGCCCAGTTGCTGGCCGAGAAGGAGCAGCAGCTCATCCGGAGCGGCGATCCGCGGGCGCGTGAGCTGGCCGACCTCGGCGCCGCGATCGACCGGTCGAGCGCCGAGCTGCGCGAATGTGCGGAGGCCCGCCAGGCGGGGCAGGGCGCGCACGAGGCGCTCGGCGTCGTGCTGCGCTTCCTCGGCTCCGCCAGGAACGCCTCCACCTTCGACGTGTTCGGCGGCGGCCTGCTCGCCGACGCGTTCGAGCACGACAAGCTGACCAGCGCCGACAAGGCCGCCTGGCATGCCCAGCGGGCTCTGGACGTCTTCGCCCGCGAGCTGGCCGACACCGGGATCGCGGCCCGGCCGGTGATGCCCAAGGTGGACACGCGGTGGTTCGTGGACGCCTTCTTCGACAACATCATCAGCGATGTGCTCAAGCACCAGCGCATCGAGAAGACCAGGGCCGAGGTGACGAAGCTGGCGCAGTGGGTGCGCGGCACCGAGGCGTACCTGAAGGCGCGCCACGCCCAGTTGCTGGCCGAGCGCTCCCAACTGCTGACCAGGCGCAAGGAGCTTCTGCACCCCGCATAGCCACTCCTCGAGGACCTCTGCAACGGGAATGTCCCCGGGCCGCCGACGCCGGCGGCCCGGCCTACTTGATCGCGCCCGCGCCGATGCCCTTCACGATGTGCCGCTGCGCCATCAGGTAGAAGATCACGACTGGCACGATCGAGATGGTGGTGGCGGCGAGGAGGATCTGCTGCTGTGGCGTCTCGGCCGAGGTGAAGGCGGTCAGGCCGCGCTGGATCGGCATGAGGGAGTTGTCCTCGAACAGGACGAGCGCCATGAGGTACTCGTTCCAGGCGCCCAGCCCCTGGATGACCGCCACGGCGGCGAGGCCGGGCCGGGCCAGCGGGAGGATCACGTTCCAGAAGACGCGCAGCGGGCCGGCGCCGTCCAGCGCGGCCGCCTCCTCCAGGGCGCGGGGCTGGCTGACGAAGAAGCTGCGCATGATGAGCGTGGACATCGGGATGCCCGAGGTGATGAGGATCAGCACGTAGCCGACGGGGTTGTTCGTCAGGTTCAGCGAGATGAGCAGCTTGTACTGGGCGAGGAACATGGCGGGTGCGGGGATGATCATGACGGCGAGGATGACGAACGTGAACACGCCCTTGCCCGCGAAGTCGAGCCGCGCGAGCGCGTACCCGGCGAGGCTGGACACCAGCAGGATGCCGATGACGGCGGATCCCGTGTAGAGCACGCTGTTGCGCAGGTAGACGCCGAGCTCTCCTTGGACCCATGCGGTCACGTAGTTGTGCCACTGCGGGTCGGCGGGCAGGAAGCTCTTGTTCGACAGCAGCTCTGTGAGGCTCTGGAGGGATCCGGACACCATCCACAGCAGCGGGAACAGCGCGATCAGCGCGGCGACGCCCAGCAGCCCGTACAGTCCGACCTTGTGGAGGGGCATCCTGCGTCGTGCCGGAGCGGTGGACATCTGGCTGCTCATACGCGGGACCTCCGCCTGGTGATCGCGAGCTGGACCACGGACAGCAGCACGAGTGCGCCGCCGAAGACGACCGACATGGCCGCGGCACTGCCGTAACGCCAGTTGACGAACGCCTCGTTGTAGATCGCGAGGGTCGGCACCATCGTGTGGTGACCGGGTCCGCCGTTGGTCAGCACCTGCACGGTCCCGAAGATCTGGAGCGCGGCGAGCAGCGTGAGCAGACTGACGATCGACGTGACCGGGGCCAGTTGCGGCCAGGTGACGTACCGGAACTTCGACCAGCGGTTCGCGCCGTCGAGCTCGGCGGCCTCGTACAGCTCCTTCGGCACGTCCTGCAACCCCGCGAGGAAGAGCAGGAAGCCGAACCCCCAGTGGAACCAGACGAACACCGCCGCCACGGCGGGCAGCGCGACGGCCGGGTCGCCCAGCCAGTTCTGCTGGAGCGCGCCCAGACCGGCCAGGCCGAGCAGCCGGTTGAGGATGCCGGATCCGGGGGCCAGGATGAAGGAGAACAGCAGGCCGACGACGACCACCGACAGCACGCCCGGCAGGTAGAAGACGGTGCGGAAGAACGTCTTGCCCCGGGTGACGCTGTTGACGGCCAGCGCCATGCCCAGGGCGACTCCGTTGCCGACGACGAAACCGACGACGCCGAAGAACAGGACGTTGCGCATGGACGCCCAGAAGATCGGGTCGGAGGCGACGAAGTCGTAGTTGTCCAGCCCCACCCATGGGGTGTCGGGGCTGACGCCGTCCCACGACTGGAAGCTCAGCAGGATGGCCTGCGCGAACGGCGTGATCGTGAAGATCCCGACGAGCGCGACGGCCGGCGCCAGGAACAGCCAGCCGATCAGGTTGCGCCGGAGAGCGCGCCTCCCGCGCGGCGCCCGAGATGGACGCCGTGCGGGAATCGCGAGGTGCTGCGTCGTCATGACGTACGGTCCTGCGCCGCCTGGATGGTGGTGAGTGCTTCGTCCACCGTCGTCTCGCCCAGCACCAGGCGCTGGGACTCCGCTCTGATCGCGGTGATCACGTCCGGCGTGAAGGTCGTCGACATGACCTGCATGGTCTTCACCCCGGCGGCGAAGCCCGCGAGCTGGCCGGGGATGTCCGTGCCGGCGAGGAGCTCCGGGTTGCTGGGCAGGATGCGGGCGGTCTTGGCGAACACCGCCTGCTGGGCGGGCTCGGTCAGCCACTTCACGAACGCGAGCGCCTCCTTGGGATGCTTGCCCCTCGGGTTGATCACCGCGCCCTTCCCGGGGATTCCCGGCGAGCGGGGGTCGTGGACGCTTCCGGGAGCCTTGGGGAGCCCGGTGGAGAAGTAGTCGTCGAATTCCGGGTTCGTCCTGAGGCCGACCGCGATGCCGGGGGCGGCGTCGAAGATGGCGCCCATCGACTTGGTGAAGAAGGACGACTCCACGTTCGGGTGGTCGTCCTGGCCGCCGGGGATGGAGTCGTCGGCGAGGACGCCGGCCTTCTTCAGGTCGAGCAGGAATTGCAAGGCGTTGCGCCAGCCGTCCTGTTTCCAGCTCGCCTTCCCGTTGAGGGTCGCTTCGATCTCGGCGTCCGTCAGCCAGTTCGAGGCGAGGCCCTGGATGATGTTCGGCGTCTGAGAGGCCGCGATGGAGAATTTCGCCTTCTTCGCGGCGAGCGCGTCGATGAACTCGGTCGTCGTCGCCGGCGGCTTCTCCGCCGACATTCCGGTCAGCGCCGGGTTGATGAGGAAGCCGTACGTCTGCGTCTCCCAGTGCACCGAGTAGATGCCGGGCTTGACCCCGAGGTTGTTGCCCTCCTGGAACGTCGACATCCTGAGCACGGCGGGGCTGAAGTTCTTGCTCCAGCCGGCGTTCAGCTCGGCGGAAAGGTCCATCGCCCAGCCGGCCTTGTAGAACGGCGCCATCTGGGACGCGTCGAAGGACGAATAGATGTCGGGCATGGATCTGGACTGCGCCTTCGCCTGCAGCTTGGGCAGATAGTCGACCGGTCCGGGAGTGTCAATGGTGATCTTGACGCCGGTCTTCTCGGTGTACTGCTGCGCGAGCTGGGTGAGCGCGGCCTCCTGCCCGCGCGACTGGTTCAGGAAGGTCAGTCCGGCGTCCCCGGTGCTGGTGGATTCGCCGGATGACGAACAGCCTGCCAGGGCAAGCGCCCCGACGATCGCCAATGATCCCGCGGTCGCGATGATGGTGCGGCGGCGGGCGCCGCGTGCTGTGAATGTCGTACCCATGGTCCTCGCCTCTGGAAGCCTTGGATGGGAAGGCGGCCACTCTTGATGCCCGCCCCGGCATTTCCGGTGGACGCCGTGCAATGCCGATGAAGTGGTTCTGGCCTGTCAGTCGGCTGCCGGCCGACCGTTCTCCTTCCGTGTCCGTGAAGATCCGCACAGGACGCCGGGGCGGGGGAGCGCCCCCAGCCCTTCTGACGTGAGGATCCAGCCGTCGGGAAGCTCCGCCCCCTGGTTCACCGCTGAGGCGAGGTGCGCCATCGCGGCCAGCAGCCCTCCGTTCGCCGGTAGATAGATCGCGAGGAATCCCGGCAGTTGCGGATTGTGTCCGTTGGGGAGGAACACGTTCTTCGGCGACGGGAGCAGGAGGGCGTCGATCGCCCGGCCGACATCGCCGAGGCGGGCCGCGGTCATCGCCATGACCGGGTAGTCCCAGCCCCAGCTGGACTGCAGGTCCCAGCGCTCCCATACGGCATCGAGCGTCGCGGACATCGTGGCCGGGTCCACGAGGTCGGTGTCCGGCAGCCACCCCAGCGCCATGAGCATGGACGGGTGATCCTTCCGGATGAGCCACGGCGGCGTCGCGAGGGCGGCGTACGTACCGTCGGGGAGCAGGGCGGGCCGGCGCATGTTCCGCGCCACCCGCTCCCACTCCTCGCTCGGCTCGAGACCGAGCTCGGTTCTCCACTCGTTCGCCACGCCGAGCGCCCACGACCAGTACGCCAGCTCGAAGGTCGGATCGGCGTTCGTCGCCCGGTCGAGGAGGTAGCTCTCCTGCGCGGGGATGAGCGGCGGCGGCAGCACGAAGGCCCCGTCGCGTTCCTCGGCGAAGTCGGCCATGAAGTCGGCGGTCGCCTCGACGAGCGGGTAGTGCTCACGCAGGAACGACTTCTCGCGCCCCTCGCCGCGCAGCAACTCCAGCAGGTGGATCACATGCGGCTGCTGCCACAGCAGGAAGACGCCGATGTTGCTCGGCGACTCGCGCGCGGACGGGTCGGTCTGCTTCGGCCAGCGGGCCCCGCGATACCCCTGCCGGCGAGCGGTCGCCTTCGCCGCCTCCAGGGCGCCGTGATACCAGTGCAGGCTGCGCTCCAGCAGGTGCCCCCGGCCCCACATCGGGAAATGCGCCGCGTGCCACCAGTGCATCTCGAGGTGGAACTTGCCCGACCAGGTGTTGTACGTCAGACCGGACTCCGCGGGAGGCGTGCTCCCGGCGCTGTTGACGGCTGTGAGGTACTGCGAGAGAACGACGCGGCGTTCCAGCTCTGCGGCGCGTGTGTCCGTACTGCCGGCGAGGCTGATCGCGGCACCGGTGCTCCAGTGCTCCGCCCACCAGGTCCGCGCGGACGCGCTGACGGCGGGGAAGTCGTCTTTGTCCGGCTGCCGGTCCTGATCGGGCGTCAGCGTCACCACGACCTCGAGAACGGTGGCGCCCGTGTGCGCGACGACCGAGTCGGCCCCTTCACGCAGGCTGCCGGTGGTGCGGACGCCCACGCCGTAGGTCAGCGCCTCCACCGTGCGCCGCGCCTGCCAGTGGCGCTCCGTCCACTGGTGCCAGACCGTCTCCTGCGCGAGCGGCAGTTCGAAGGCGGCCAGGTCGTCCGGCTGATCGTCGAACACCCAGGCGACGCCCCACCCGCGCGGCAGCAGGCCGGACTCGACGCGCACGGCGAAGCGATGATCCCGCGGGTCGGCGACGGTGGTGACGTGGACGCGCTCGCCGTCGAGGACGTACGCGGCGTGGATCGTTCCCGTCCACAGGTCGAGCTCGGTGCGGACGTTCGTCAACGCGGCCGGGTCGTCGAGCCCCGTCCCGTCGGGGCGGACCAGCGCCAGGCGGCCGAGGTGAGCGCGGCGGGGATTGAAGTGGTACCACGCGCCCGCGACGAACTCCTCGGCGATCGGGTCGCCGGCCCGTTGCAGGCCCATGCGGTCGAGGTAGGGCACCGGGCCGCGGGACGTCTCGTACAGGGTGGCCGCGTCCTCCAGCCGGAGCTCCCGGCCGGGGCGCGTCTCGTACCAGCCCCAGGTCGACTGGGTGCGCAGGGGGATCTGGAAGTCGTCGGCGTCGAAGACGCGCGGGCGCTGCTCGGGCAGGCCGGACAGCCCGTCGTGAGCGACGCGGTGCGGGTCGGGGACCAGCTCGTGGAAGGACGGGAACGTCTGCAGCCCGGAGATGTCGACCGTGAGCGCGATGTCACCGTTGCCGACCGTGAGGACGTCAGCGGGGTGCGCGGACGTCAGCACGGGATTGTGCCGTCGCACGAGCCGGCGCCGGTCGATTGCTTCGGACATCCTCGCCCTTCCTGGATTCCTGAGTTTCACGCCCGCTCCCGTCGCCTCGGACGGTGCGGTGCGGTCGCCGCACCCCGGAGAAAGCCGTCGGGGAAGGTGCGCATTCGTCTCTCGATCATGTTCCGGGGCGACCTGGATCGCCTGCGAGGCCGGGACGGGCCCCGAGTGCGAGTTAACGTAGCCGTTACGTCGCGCATGGGTCAAGGAAAAACGTGTACCGGTCTACGACATCTCGGCTAGCCATTCGCGTACGATCTCCGTCGTTCGCTAAGGTTCATAAACCGGTCTACATACGCGATGATCTCGACGTCGTAGGATCGGCAGGACTTGGCTGGAGGAGAAGGGGATGCCCATGGTCGCGCCGGAGCGACGACGCAGAGTGACCATTTCCGACGTGGCGAAACACGCCGGGGTCTCCAAGGCGGCGGTCTCCAAGGTCATCCGGAACGACTACGGGGTCAGCGACGCCATGCGAGACCGCGTCGGGCGGGCCATCGACGAGCTCGGCTACCGCCCCCAGGCCGCCGCACGGGCGCTGCGCGGGCGGGCGTTCACCATCGGCGTGCTCATGCGGCACATCGGGATCCCGTTCTACGCCGAGATCATGACCGGCCTGGTCGATCAGCTCGCCGAGTCCGACTACCAAGCGATCATGATCCAGGGAGGCACCCTCGACAAGACCGAGAAACGTGCCCTGGACGCCTTGATAGACCGGCAGGTGGACGGCATCCTCATGATCGCTCCACTCGTCGGCCGCACCCGGCTCGAGCAGGTGGCACGCGAGTTCCCCACCGTGGTGCTGGGCCGCCACGACAGTTCACCGGCCTACGACCTGATCGTCGACGACGACAGGGTCGGCTCCGAGCTCGTCATGGAGCACCTGATCGCGCTCGGCCACCGTCGCATCGGACACATCACCTTCCAACAGGAGCACGAACGGGCGGCCGACCAGATGCCGCGCATCAGAGCCGAGACCTACGAGCGGGTGATGCGGGACCACGGGCTCGCCGACGAGATCGCCGTCGCCGTCACCTCATACTCGGAGGAAGGCGGCTATGACGGCGCACGCGAGCTGCTGAGCCGCGATCCGCGCCCCACCGCGATCTTCGCCGGTTCCGACGAGGCGGCGCTCGGCGTGCTGGCCGCGCTGCACGAGGCGGGCCTGTCCGTCCCGGACGACGTCTCCGTGGCCGGCTACGACAACACCAGGCTGGCCGCCCATCCCAACATCGCGCTGACCACCGTCAACCAGGACGGAGTCGTCATGGGCCGGATGGCCGGGCGGCTCCTGCTCGAGCGCATCGAAGGCCGCACATCGCCGGTGCACTTCTCGGTCATTCCGAGCCTGGTCGTCCGGCGCTCCACCGCCTCTCCCCGCTGACGTCCCGCCTGCTCCCCGCTTCGGCGGTCTCACCTGCCTGGCTCCAACCAGCCGAGGAGTGCCGTGATCCGCACATCGTTCAACGACAACTGGCAGTTCCGCCCGAAGGTCAATCCGTTCGCCGAACTGGCCGGCACCGCGGTCCCGTTCGAGCCGGTGACCGTGCCGCACGACGCGATGCTCACCCGCGACCGCGACGCCACCACGGACGGCGCCGCGACCGCCTACTTCCCCGGCGGGACCTACGAGTACCGCAAGACGTTCCCGGTGCCCGGGGAGCACCGAGGTAAGCGGATCATGCTGGAGTTCGAGGGCGTCTACCGGGACGCCACCGTGTTCGTCAACGGCAACTACGCCGGGCAACGCCCGTACGGGTACTCGCGGTTCCTCATCGACGCCGACCGGTTCCTGCGATTCGGCGAGAACAACGAGGTCCGCGTGGAATGCCGGACCCACCAGGACTCGCGCTGGTACTCCGGCGCGGGCATCTACCGCGACACCTGGCTGCTCATCGGCGAGGTCGTCCGCATCAGCCCGGACGGCGTCCGCGTCACCACCCCGGACATCGACACCGGACGCGCGGTCGTGGAGGTCGCCACCACGATCGCGAACGACTCCAACGACCTGCGCACCGTCCGGCTGGTCACCGAGATCCGCGATGCCGCGGGAACCGTCGTCGCGTCCGACACCGCGCCGATCACGGTACAACCTCACGAGCCGGCCGCCGCCCGCCGGCGCCTCTACGTCCGCGACCCCTCGCTGTGGAGCCCGGACTCGCCCGCCCTGTACACGTGCGCGGTGTCCATCGCGGACATCGACGCCGTGGAGGTCGCCTTCGGCATCCGCTCCTTGCGCCTGGACCCCGAGCACGGGCTGCGGATCAACGGCGAGACGGTCAAACTGCGCGGCGCCTGCGTGCACCACGACAACGGACCGCTGGGCGCCGCGACGTTCGCCCAGGCCGAGGAACGCCGCGTGCGGCTGCTCAGGAACGCCGGATTCAACGCCATCCGCATGTCGCACCACCCCATGAGCACCGCGATGCTCGACGCCTGCGACCGCCTCGGCATGCTGGTGGTCGATGAGGCTTTCGACATGTGGACCTGGAGCAAGAGCCCCTTCGACTACAGCCTCGACTTCCCCGAATGGTGGGAACGCGACCTCGAGGCGATGGTGGCCAAGGACTTCAACCATCCCAGCGTCATCCTGTACTCCCTCGGCAACGAGATTCCCGAGACCGGCGCGGCCACCGGGGCCATATGGGGCCGCAGGCTCGCCGAGAAGGTCCGTGCGCTGGACGACACCCGCTTCCTCACCAACGGGATCAACAACCTCCTGGCCCTGCTGCCCGACCTGCGAGCCCAGGAAGGCGACGACACGGGTGTCAACACCCTGATGGCCGACAGCGGCTTCGACGTGAACGCCGTCGCCGCCTCCGACCTGGTGACCACCCGCACCGCCGAGTCCTACAGCCTGCTCGACGTGGCCGGGATGAACTACTCCGAGATCCGCTACGAGACCGACCGCACACTGTTCCCGAACCGGATCATCCTGGGCACCGAGACCTTCCCGACCCGCATCGACGACAACTGGCGACTGGTCGAACAGCACAGCCACGTCATCGGCGATTTCACCTGGACCGGCTGGGACTACCTGGGCGAGGTCGGTATCGGCCGGCCACAGTACGTCACACCGGATACCCCACGCCCCACGTTCACCGCGCCGTATCCGTACCTGCTGGCCGGCTGCGGGGACATCGACATCACCGGCCACCGGCTTCCCGTCTCCTACTACCGGGAGATCGTCTTCGGCCTGCGCGACCGGCCCTACCTCGCTGTCCAGCGGCCACAACACCATGGCAAGACCGTCATCAGCAGCCGATGGGCCTGGAGCGACAGCATCGCCGGGTGGACCTGGCCCGGCCATGAAAGTGCCCCGATCATCGTCGAGGTGTACAGCGACGCGGACGAGGTCGAACTCTTCGTCAACGGTCGCTCCCTGGGACGCGGACCGGTCGGCGAGCACCACAGGTTCCGCGCCGAGTTCGAGACCACCTACGAACCAGGCGAACTGCTCGCGATCGCCTACCGCGACGGCGTCGAATCCGGCCGCGACGTCCTGCGCACCGCGACCGGCCCCATCGTGCTGCACGCCGAAGCCGAACGACCGATCATCACGGCCGGCGTCGGCGACCTGGCCTACATCGCCTTCACCCTGGTCGACCCGGCCGGGACACCGCACCCCGCAGCCGACCGGCCCGTACGGGTGAACGTCACCGGCGACGGAACGCTGATCGGCTTCGGCAGCGCCGACCCGGCGAACAAGGAACGATTCGACTCGACAGAGCACCACACCTACCAGGGCCGCGCCCTCGCCGTGGTGCAGCCGACCGCGCCCGGCACCATCCGCCTGACCGCCGTCGCCCCGGACTGCGCCCCGGTCGAAGTGCTGATCACGGTCGAGAAGCCGGACCGGTCACGGTAGAGCAGTTCTGCGCCGCCGTTGCCCCACCAGGGCGCCCTCACCCAGTTCCGCCGTATTCCGGTGGCACCCGCCCCCGGGGACGTCGCTCGGCCACCTCCGGAAAAACGGATTCTTCCCGCCCCGCGGGCACGTCCTACTGTGGGGGGAAGACGATCACGGGGAGGCCCCGACGTGGATGCGAGCGGCGCGGGCGGCTTCGCGGAGCGGCCGCTCGGGTACGTCTTCCGGCCCCATCGGCGGGGCGAGGCTGACCACGAGGCGATGGCCGCGGTGCGGCTGGGGTGCGCGGGGACCGGATGGACCCCGGGTCGGTCGTGGCGGGGTTACCCACGGCGGCCGAGTTCGCGCAGTTCTGCCGGACGCTCGACGACCCCGCCGAGGACCAGCTCCTGGTGGAGCGGGACGGCCGCGTCGTCGGTCACGCGTCGGTCAGGTGGCTCGGCCATGCTCGGCTGGGCCGGGACCGCGTCCGCCGGCTCGTCCGCCGGCACGGCACCGCCCGGTCGGCCGTGTTCGGTGCCAACGCCATGGAAGGTGAGCAGGCTGACCGTGCACACACCCGAGTGAAGGGCGACCTGGCCGCGGAGAACCCGGCCGCTGCGTCAGTGACCTTTCGGGCCTGAGACGCCCAACAGGTGGGTTGCCCGTTCCGTGCGCAGGTGGAGTGCCGTGCGGCCCTTGCGTTGTGTCAGCACCAGGCCCGCCCCGCGCAGCGCGCCCAGGTGTTGCGAGACCGCGCTCGGGGTGATGCCCAGCCGGGTGGACAGGGCCGCTGTCGTCAGGGGTTCGGCCAAGGCGGCGAGGATATGCGTTCTGGTGTGGCCGAGCACCGGGGCCAGGCCGGTCAGCTCCGGCGGGGGCGGCTCCCAGAGCAGGCCGACGCCCGTCGCCGGATAGCGGATCGACGCGGCGGTGACCGGGGACTTGTCCACACCCACGTTCGGCCAGTTGAAGACGCTGGGCAGCAGGACCAGGCCATGCCCGCCGGCGTCCACCGTGTAGACGGAGTGCGGGGTGCGCCGGCCGTGCACCACCAGCTGGCCGCCGTCCCAGGCGATATCCCGGTGCAACTCGGCGAACAGCGCCTGCACCCCGCCGTCCACCAGGGTCAGCGCACGTCGGCCGACGTCGGCCTCCAGCACCGCGCACATCCGGCCCCAGTGCGGAGCGATCAGCAGCTCGTAGCAGCGATGCAGCGCCTCCGCCAGCCGCGGCAGGACCGCCACCGGCTCGGGGACCTCCTCGACCGGCATGCCCAGGACCGCGCCGTACTCCTGCCGGAAGAAGTCCCCTTCCGTGGCGAGCAGCAGGTCCAGCTCCGCCGCCATTGACGGCAGCCGCGTCCTGGGCACCGGGAACAGGAACGACGGCAGCGGCCCGGCGATCAGCGCTCGCAGCAGCGGCAGCTCGCGCTCGCCCGCCGGCAACGGGCGCGCCTGGCGCACCCACGGCTGGTGGACCGCATGCCCGCCCGTGCCCAGCAGGATCCGCAGCGCCAGCACCGTCTCGCCCAGCGGTGAGACGGCGAACCGCACCTTCGCAACCGACGCCGCGGTGAACCTGATCTCGACCGCCATCCGCCCTCATCATGTAGCTGTGGCTAAACGATAGCCGAGGAGCGCCGCTTTCCCGCAGGCTGGCGGGCATGCCATTCTTCACCGCTTACGACGGCACCCGGCTCGCCTACCACGCATTCGGCGATGGTCTCCCTGTGGTCTGTCTGCCCGGCGGGCCGATGCAGGCTTCCGCCTACCTCGGCGACCTCGGAGGCCTGTCCGCGCACCGACAGTTGATCATGCTGGACCTGCGGGGCACCGGCCAGTCCGCCGTGCCGAAGGACACCGGCTCGTACCGCTGCGACCGTCTTGTCGATGACGTCGAAGCCCTGCGCGAGCACCTTGCACTCGACCGGATGGACCTTCTCGCCCATTCGGGGGGTACGAATCTGGCCATGCTGTATGCGGCCCGCCATCCGGAACGCGTCAGCAAGCTCGTGCTGATCGGTCCGAGCGCAATGGCCGTCGGCATCACGGTCACCGCGGACGTCCGGCGGGAGACCGCGCTGCTGCGCAAGGACGAGCCGTGGTTCCCGGCGGCGTTCGCGGCCCTGGAGGAGATCATGGCCGGCACCGGCGACGCCTTCGAGGCCATCGCGCCGTTCTGGTACGGCCGTTGGGACGAGACGGCCCGCGCCCACAAGGCCGCCGAGAACGGGCAGAAGAACAGCGAGGCCGCAGCCACCTTCGGCGCCGAAGGCGCCTTCGACTCCGACGCCACCCGCGCCGCGCTCATCCGCTTCACCTCGCCAGTGCTGCTGGTCGCCGGTGAGGTCGACCTGAACTCCCCTCCTCCCGCGATGGCCGAGCTCGCCAAGCTGTTTCCCAACGCCGAACTCATCGTCCAGGCCCGGGCCGGGCACTTTCCGTGGCTCGACGACGCCGACCGGTTCGTGGCCACCACCGCGGCGTTCCTTCGGTAAGCGATTCCGCTGAGGAGGTTCCGGGCTGCGGACGGTTGTGCGGTTCGGCCCGTCATATCGCGCCCGGTTACCCCGGCCGGCACGAGCCCGGGTCGCCGCGGTCCACGCGCCCGATGCGAAGCTCATCGGCCGAGAAGGAGTGACGCGGCCCCGCCGCCGCGGCGCTGCGTTTGGCCTTCAAGCCGCCCGCTTGAAGGCCGACAATCGCCGGCATCGCACCACTTGTTCTCCTGAACGGACGGATTCGCGTACCGGAAGACATCGAATCGCATGCCCCGCACTGGAGGGACACCGAGTTGTGACCAGCCCAACCCGCGACCTGCGCTGAGCACGCCTCGGCCGCGAACCGCCCCGGTCCGCCACCGAGCTGTCCACGCCGGCGATTCCTGAGGCGGTGATCGAGCCTTGACACCGGCCGGACTGGCCGTAATAGTACGGCTAACCCGATTTAGCGTCAGCGTAACCATGCCGGCCTCGAGGAGACGCGACCAAACAGGCGCCTGGCGAAGGCGGCCAGCACGTCCCAGTCGCCGAGGCGACACATCACCATGCCCGAACCCTCCCATCGACCCACGGGCCGGCGCCTACCCCGGGGCCGTGACTCACCCAGGCGCGACGACCCGCCGGCCGGAACCGAGACCCACTCGCAGTGGAGGGCACCCCCCATGACCATCCGCCGATTACTCATCACCATCACGGTGGCTGGACTCTTGGCAACGACGGCGACCCCGGCGTCAGCATCCGGCGGCCCAGCGGGCATACGAAGCGTCACGGCGATCACGAAGGTCTACACCTTCGGACAGAAGGTCGCCGCCGTGGCCGTCCGATACGACGATGTCGTCAACCCGAAGACGCTGGACCGCGGCACGTTCACGGTCTCGGACAGCATCTACAACTTCCGCTTCGATCCGCTTGAGGACCTGCCGAAACGCGCGGACCGCACGGTGACGCGGGTCTACACGAACGACGAGCCCGCGCTCGACCCGCACGGCCGATCGGACCGCGGCCGGTACGTCATCGTCGAGCTCGACCCGAGCGATCCCGGCGGCAACACGGTCATCAGATCCACCTGCTCCGGCGCCCTGTGCTCAGAGCGCATCAACCCGGACCTGCCCACCGAGGTCATCCAGCACGAAAACGTCTACGCCCGGTCAGGACGGGGCAAGCTGCTCGCGGCGGGCGGGTCCACTCGCCATCCGCTGACGACCAGGCCGGTCAACATCCTCGCTGACGAGTTCCAGTACAAGAGGTTCGAGCATCCGGGGATGACGGTGCCCTACGCCTTCCGCCTGCCCGAGCATTACCAGCCGTGGCGCACGTACCCCCTGGTGGTCGTCCTGCCCGGCTGGGGATCCGGTTACGACGGACAGAACGAGGGCGTACAGGTCGGAGTCGACGTCACCGCGGTCGCCTGGGCGCAACCGGCATGGACCGGCAGCCGCGAAGAGGTCATCATCCTGGCACCGCAAACCGAGCGCATCGGCACACCGGCCGAGGTGGACGCCCTGGTCGCCCTGCTCAGCTCCTTCACGAGCACCTACAACGTCGACCGCGAGCGCATCTACGCGTCCGGATTCTCGTGGGGCACCACCCTCGCCTACCGGACGATGGCTGAGCATCCCGGCCTGTTCGCGGCAGCACTGATCAACGCCGGCTTCACCGTCAGCGACGACCAGGCGGCCCGCATCGCTGCCACCCGCACGCCTGTCTGGATCACCCACGGCACCGGCGACCCGGTCCTGCCAGTGACCAACGGCCGCACTTCCGGCCAACGGCTGCGCGACGCCTACGTCGCCGCCGGAGTCGACCCCGCCGAGGTGGCCGGCCTGGTGCACTACACCGAGTTCCCGAACGAGGCGTACTCCCAGCCGGACTACCACGCGGTCGTCGGCCCGACCTACGAAACCCGGCCCATCCTCCACTGGCTACTTGGGCAATAGCATCCCGGCCGGTCCAGCGGGCGTGGTCGCGATTGGCTCCGACCGTCCCCTACACCGCGGTCATCATCACATGCCCTTGCTAAATCGAATTAGCGCCGTTGGACACGCGTACAGCCCACGGCCGGAAAGGAAGCACCGCATGCGTATAGGCAGATGGGCCGGAGTGGTGGCCTCGACTCTGGCATTGGCCGCCTCGAACCTGTTGCCCGCTGGGCCCGCCGAAGCGAACAGTGGCCAGAATGCCGGGATCCGCAGCATCACCCCGATCACCACGGTCTACACCTACGGGCAGAAAGTGTCTGCGGTAGCGGTCGAGTACGGCGAGAACGTCAACTCGAAGGAACTGGACACCTCCACCTTCTCGGTACAGGACACGCTCTACAACTTCCGCTTCAATCCCATCGAGGACCTGCCCAAGCTGACCGACCGCAAGGTCACCCGCACCTACACCAACGAGGCCGCCACCATCCGGGCCGATCACCGTTCGGTGCCGGGCCGGTACGTCATCGTCGAACTCGACCCCGAGCAGAACGCCGGCTGGACGGTGATCACCTCCAAGTGCCCGACCTTCCTCTGCACGGTGAAGGTGAACCCGGATCTGCCCACGCAGGTGGTCCAGCGCAAGAACGTCTACGGACAGCCCCGGCTCGGCATCGGCAGGGGCCCGCTGTTGGCCAAGGGGTCCCCGAACACCTCCAGAAAGGTCACCGAGAAGGCGGTCAACCTCCTGGTCGATGAGTTCCGCTACGGCTCGTACCTGTCCAACGGGATGGTGCTGCCCTACCACTATCACTTGCCGAAGAACTACGACCCGGCCAAGACGTACCCGCTGATGGTCGTGCTGCCCGGGCACGGCATGGGCTGGGACGGAGACAACCTGACGGTCCAACTGGCCGCAGACATTCCCGCCACGGCCTGGCTGCGGCAAAAATGGACCGGGACCACGCAGGACGTCATCGTGCTCGCCCCGCAACACCAGCGCGTGGGCGGCGCGGCCGAGGCCGACCTCCTGGTCAAGCTGCTCGACCAGTTCCTGAAGGACTTCGCCGTGGACAGGCGGCGGGTCTACGCCACCACCGTCTCCTACGGTTCCCAACTGTTGTGGAACGCCTTCGCCAAGCGTTCCGACCTGTTCGCCGGTGGGCTGGTGACCGGCGGCTTCGCGGTCAACGCCGAGCAGGCGGCGGCCATCGCCGCCGCGGAGATCCCCATCTGGGTCACCCACGGCGTACAGGACCACCTGCTGAACATCAACCTCGCCCGCACCACACGGACGCTGCTGCGGGACGCCTACATCGCACGAGGCAAGACCCCCGAGCAGATCGAGAACCTTGTGCACTACACCGAGTACGAGGACGCGGCGTTCTCGCTCCCGGACTACCACGCGGCCTACGGACCCACCTACGAGGACGCCTCCATCCTCACGTGGCTACTGAGCCAGTCCAAACCGCAAACCTGACCAGCCCGCGGCTCTCGCCGCCACCATGGCATCCGCCCGGCTCGCCGGCGCGGTGGCCCGGCACGTTGCTGCGGGCACCTCGCCGGCGGCCTACCTCACCACCTACCAGGCCAACACGGCGGCGTACTCCACGAATGCCGACATGCCACCGCATCTGTATGGGTCGCACCGCCCGCGCCGGCAACACCCCCCGTGTGCCATTTCGGGCTTGTAGATATGATCAATAGTGTCCCGATCGGGGTCACTTGTCGTTTCCGTTCATCCCCCGGGCCCGGATCAGAATCTCCCCCGCACATCACAAGAGCACGGTGCGAACCAGCCGAGGGGGCAGAGGATGACCGTAAACAGCAACATCTCGATCACCGGGCGCATCACCCTATTCACCGGCGTGGTGTCGGCATTGTTGTGCTCGCTGCTGGCCGTCGTCCTGATGGTCGCCATCCATCGCTACGCCACCAGCGCGCTCAGCTCGGAGATACGTGCGTCCGGCGGCCGTGTCGCCATCACCGTGGAAGACCTGGGCAGGGTGAGCGGCCCCCTTGCGGAGCACCCGGGCCGCAACATCCAGGTCGTCGACCACCGGGGGCGTGTCATTGATTCGACCCCGGCGCTGCGGGGCAAGCCGCCGATGGCGACGTTCATCCCGGACGGCCTGAACACCAGGGAAGGTGTGGTGTGCGGCGGCGTCTTCGGGCCTGGCCGGTGCGACATCGTGATCGCCCAGTCGGCCCACCGGCCGGAGGGGAACTGGACGGTCTATGCCTCCTCGCCGGTGATCCCCGTGTGGGTCGAGCCCTGGCTGGCTTCGCTGGTGATCGGCTCCGCGGTCGTGCTCGCGGTCGCCATCACGGGCCTCGGCAACCGGATCGTCACCGCGTCGCTACGTCCGGTGAGTGCCATCCGCGACGAGCTGGACGAGATCAACGCCAGCCGCCCCTCCCGCCGGGTGCCGACGCCGCCCAACCACGACGAGATCAGCGGCCTGGCCGACAGCATCAACCACACCCTGGCCCGCCTCGACACCGCGATGACCCAGCAGCGCCAGTTCGCCTCCGACGCCTCACACGACCTGAGAACTCCCATCGCCGCGATGCGCGCTGAAGTGGAGGACGCCCTCCTGGCGCCCGAGGCGACCACGCTGACCAGATTGTGCAACACCCTTCTGGGTAGTCTGAAACGGCTGGAGTCGATCGTCTTCGACCTGCTGACGCTCACCAAACTCGACGCGGGCGCGCCCACCACGCCCACCGCGTTCGACCTGGCCGAACTGGTGGACGAGGCGTGTCAGATGCACATCCATCTTGAGACGACCAAGCGTCTCCTATGCCACGTGGAGCCCGGTGTGCAGGTACGTGCTGACCGGCAGCACCTGGGCCGCCTGCTCACCAATCTTCTCGACAACGCCGACAGGCACGCGGAGAGCACGATCACGGTCAAGGTGCAGCATGAGGACGATGAGCGTTATCCCGGCGGCGTCGCGGTGCTGGAGGTGCTGGATGACGGGCCGGGCATCGATCCGGACAAGCGTGAGCTGGTGTTCCGGCGCTTCACCCGGCTGGACTCCGCCCGCAACAAGGACACCGGCGGCAGTGGGCTTGGCCTGCCGATCGCCCGGCAGATCGCCGAGGCGGCCGGAGGCACTCTGCGGATCGAGGACAGCGACCGGGGCGCCCGCTTCGTGCTCCGGCTCCCACGCGACTCCCAGGATGCCCCCGAATCCCCGCCCGCTGCCGGATGACCCGACAAAGCAGCAAGCTCGCAGTGTGCTGTTGTCGGCGTACTGACGGGTGTGCGCACCGCACTCGTCTCGGTCGCGATGGACGACTTCGCGCTACGCAAACGCGCCGGCTACGCCACGATCATCGTGGACCTGGAGGCGCGCCGTCGGTCGACGTACTGCACGGGCGGGAGGACGAGCCGGTGGCCGCGTGGCCGGCCGCTCACCCGCAGATCGAGATGGCATGCCGAAACCGAGCCCGCGCCTCCGCGGAGGCCGTCCGGATCGGCGCACCACGGGCGCTGGTGCCGACCGCTCCGCGTGAGCGGGTGACGCCGAGCCGGCGACAGGCCCGCGCGAACTCTCGCGAGCAGCACTGAGGCCCCGTTGTCGCGGTGAAACACCGCGCCGTCCAGGCGGCCGCCCCGGGTGTGCGCCGCAGCTTGGAGCGCGTCGATGACGAGAGCTCGGTGCGCATGTGGCCGGCGATGGACCAGCCCGCCAGCCGGCGCGAGTACAGATCCACGACCGTGGCCAGGTACAGGAACCGGCCGCCGCCGACGGGCAGGTAGGTGAGGTCACTGACGTAGCGGGTGTTCGGCCGCTCGGCGGTGAAGTCGCGCTGGATCAGGTCCGGCGCCGGGGCCGCGTCCGGCTCGCCGATGGTGGTGCGGACCTTCTGACACAAGCACAGCCCGGCGATGCCGTGCTCGCGCATCACCCGCTTGTGGTTGGCCTTCATCCCGGCCGCGCGCAGCTCGGCCGTCATCCGGGGGCGAGCCTAGGTGCCGTCACGCGCGGCGTGGATCCGTCGCATCCGCTCGGCCGGCTGCGCGTCGGCCTCGCGGCGGGCCAGCCGCGCTGCGGCGCCCTTGCGTCACCCCGTGTCTCTTCTCTGCCAGTTGACGCTCCTGGCATGATCGTTCTCATCGAGAATGGTGTCCGCCGGCTCCTCAACCCGGAACGGCTGAGTGGTCAGGGGCGAGGTGCCCGTCGGTCTCGGCGCTCTTCGAGTTCTTCCGCGCTGACCGGGATGAGCATCGGCTGCCCGACCACACCGAACATCGTGACGACGAATTCGGTTTCGGCGTCCGGGAGGTTGTTGGCGTCCTGGTAGTGGATGGGGTCGCCGCCCGGCTCCCAGAACGACTCTCCGGCCTTGACGACCCGTTCTGGTTCCCCTTCCAGCTCGAAGAGCAGCTCACCTCTGATCATGTACCCGAACACGGGACCGGAGTGGCGATGCGGCGGGTTGCCCTCACTACCCGGCGGCAGAATGACCCGGACCGTCATCGCCTCGGCGTTGTCGGGTATCGGCGGCGGCGAGGGCACCGACGAGATGAGATCGATCTTCGGCGGTGGCGTGGTCGCGTTGGGGTTCTCGAGGTGGTGCAGATGTTCGTTGCTCATGGGTTCCTACCTTCTCCGTGGTCCTTGTTGTTGCCGGCAAAGACAAGACGGTTTGGCGATATGGGCGGCTGAAGATGAGGTCGTCGTCTCGTCTCCCGGGTTGGAGATGAGGATGACCAGTAGTCTCGCCGGTTCCGTCCGGCTGATGTTCTCCGGGAGCACATGGCGGCTGCCCGGCGGCTCGACGAAGCCCTCTCCTTGGCGGTGCGCACTGAGCCGGCTGCGGATAGCGCCGTCGAGCACGTAGACGTAAAGGGAAGGCTTCGTCGTGGCGATGTGGCAACGCGCGTGCACCGGGCGGGAAGTCTGCGATCGCCGAGTGAATGTGTTGCCCTTGAGATTGGGAAGAGACTGCTCCGGCAGAGGCATCAGCGTCTCGGTCGGTGGCTGCGCAACCGTGGCGGCAACCGGCACCTTGTCAACACCACGCACCTTGCTGGTCGCCTGCTCTGCCGTGGGAGCGCATGCCGCCGTGGCCATGCCGACAGCCGGAATCCCGCTGGCGGAACGCACTCGCATCTTGACGACTCTCCTATCCTTCCGCACTTGCAGGCCGACGGGGCGCCCGCGATGCATCCCGGTTTCCGCCTCAAGTGCGCGCTGCTCGCCTCGCCGCAGCCCGAGGCGCAGCTCTCTCCGCGCGGCGTCGGTCAGGCGGAGCAGCGTTGATTGATACGCTGCCCACGCAGCTGGAGTACCTACCGGGGAGCGAAGTCAAGCCTCGGCAGGGCCCGGTAGCGGACGATCTCCGCGCACGCGGCAGCACCGTGAGGAGGTCAGTGCTCCTGCTCTTCCTGGGCGCGGCGCGAGTGGCATGGCAGGCAGAACGCGCGGCGCTGATCCGGGAGATACGGATCTTCGCCAGTTCGACCAGGAGCGGGTCGAGACCTGCCGCCGTGACGCTCTCCGCCTCCGACGGCATCGCGATGAGAAGTCCTGTGGGTGGTCGGTGCTGCTTGCCGGTGTTGATGCGTTACTGCTCAGCCGAGCCGCCGGCCAGGTCCGCGCGGCGGTGGTGACGGGTGTGCCGCCGGGCGTATCGGCTGGTCCTCAAGGCAGACCCCAGACCGGCGGCTCACCGTCCTCGTAGACGGCCGGACACAACACGAGAGGCCTAGCACCGCATTTCTGCTGGTGACGGTCCTCTTATGGCTCGTATGGCACGTGCAAAGGTTCGAGCTTGCGTAGGCAGGGTTGATCATGGGCTGACCAGCCCACAACCGCTTTCTCCTTGTTCATCGCCTTGGAGATCATCCCGTACATATCCCGCCGAAAGATCATCTGCCTTGGGCATGGAGTCACGGGTAGAGCCCATGGGCGAGATCAATTCCCGTCTGCCAGTTCGGGTGCGTAGTATTGAGGCAAGGGTTCCGGTCCGCTGTAGCGCCGACACGGACATCGATCCTCAGTCCACTCATAGGGCGTCCCAGACTTGCGCCAGGCGACCGGTCTTGTGACCACGGCATGGCACTCGCCCGTCTTGGCGTCGTGGAAGGCGACGTTGTGTTTGCACCCACAGCGAGGGCGTCTTCGATGGCCAGAGCGCATCAGCCGAGAGAGCCTGCCGACCGCGATGCCCGTGGCGAAGATGGCCGCCCCAGCCAGCAAGGAGAAGGGGTCCATCAGGCGCACCTGTCTAGGTTGGAATCCGGTGCTGCCATTCTGCGCTGTTTTCAAGCGATCTGAAAAGAAGCGACCCTGATCGCTCTACGGCCGATGGTCTGAGAGGGCGTTACGCGAGGTGATGCTGCTTCGTTGCTTGCGCTGGATGGTGCAGGCTGGTGAAGGAGCGCGCGGTGGGATCGGCGTGCTTTGTTCGGTGGCGGCGGGCGTCTTGTAACGATCACGCAATTCGGCTTCGTCGGGATGTGGATGACCTGCAGGTCCCGGAGCAACTGACATTCGTCATGTCTGGCGATTCTCCAAAGTCACCCGTAAGTGGTGTTAGCTGCCACTACAGGGCCATATGCCGTAGAAACCATGCTTGTTAATATGAAGCAGCGCATCGTGACATTCCTCCTCGGCGCGGCGGTCCTCGTCGGCTGCGGTGTTACCAGCAAGCCGGCCCATAATGAGTCGGCCCCCAAAGAGTCGACACCGTCGAAGCCCGCGGACACGATCGCGTGGACCGCGTGCAAGGACCTGATCGGCCTCGACGGCAGGCCCGCCACCCCCGCCCCCGGCGTGGAATGCGGCACCGTCAGGGTCCCGCTCGACCATGCCGACCCCGGCGGCGAGCAGATCGACCTCGCCCTGATCCGGATGAAGGCCACCGGCGAGCGCCGCGGCTCGCTCGTCTTCAACTTCGGCGGCCCCGGCGCGTCGGGGGTGGACACGATGGCCATGGCCGCCGCCGCGTTCCGCACCCTGGGCCGTGACTACGACCTGGTCAGCTTCGACCCTCGCGGGGTCGAGCGCAGCGCCGGCGTCAAGTGCGGCGGCCAGGTCGAGAAACTGCTCAAGGCCATGAACGACGCCGAGAACGGCGACCTGTCGGCCAAGGAGTTCGCCGCGGCGTGCGAGCAGGACTCCGGCAAGATCCTGCCGTACGTGGGCACTGTGCAGGCCGCCAAGGATCTCGACCTCATCCGGGCGGCCGTGGGGGACGAGAAGCTCAACTACTTCGGACTGTCCTACGGCACCCACCTCGGCGCCGTCTACGCCACCCACTTCCCCAAGAACGTCGGCCGCTTCGTCCTCGACGCCGCTCTCGACCCGACGGTCTCCTTGGAGGAGCGGGCGGTCACCCAGGCGACCGGCTTCGACCAGGCCTTCGAGGCGTTCGCCAAGGATTGCGTGGCGCAGAAGTGCGACCTCGGCGCTGCCCCGGCCACCGTGGAGCGAACCGTCGAGCAGGTGCTCGACGGGCTGAAGGACAAGCCGCTCAAGGTGGGGGACCGCGAGCTCACGTACGTGCTGGGCCAGCACGGCGTCATCGCCCCGCTGTACGCCAAGGCCACCTGGCCGGCGCTGGAGAAGGCCGCCGCGGCGGCCGTCAAGGGGGACGGCACCGCGCTGCTCGCCATGGCCGACGCCTACATGGGCCGGAAAGCGGACGGGACATACTCGACGATGCTGACCAGCCTGACCGCCATCAACTGCGCCGACACCGCTGAACGGCCCAGCGCCGCCGAGGCCGTCGCGATCAACGAGAAGGTCAGGAAGGTCTTCCCGATCCTGGCGACGGAGGGCACGGCCGTGTTCTGTGCTCACTGGCCGGTCAGGGGCGACAACGCGGCCAAGCGCATCGACGCCACGGGCTCGGCGCCTATCGTAGTGGTCGGCGGCAAGGGGGACCCCGCCACGCCCTACAAGTGGGCCACCACGTTGACGCGGCAGCTCAAGACGGGCGTCCTGGTCACCTACGAAGGCGAGGGGCATGGCGCCTACCTGAGCGGAAATGGGTGCGTGATGAGCACGGTGGAGTCGTACGTGCTGGACGGCAAGGTGCCGTCCCCGAACACCACCTGCGCGGCCTGACCCTCCCCGCGAATGCCCCGACCGCACCACCGGCCGGGGCATTTCCGGCTGCCAGGACAGGCCGACCTCCGCCGGCAGGAGCGGCACCCACTCGGGATCCCGGAGCAGGGCGACCGAGCTGACGCCGTACGCCCGCGCCGAGCACCAGACCGCCAAGCTCGGCGGCACCACAGCCTCGGACCTGGAGCACGCGCGCCGCTGCTGGAGGGCGGTACGCGAGTCGATGCCCCTCCCGACAGCACGCCGGCGCCCCCGCTGACGATCTCTCGGCGCTGCCTCACAGAATCGCTCGCTGATCAGGGCGGACGATCCTCGAATGCTCTTCCCCGTCAGACGGCCGTGGCCGTGTCGAGTTCCTCCTGCCTGGAGGGGATCAGATTCGTCGCGGTGAGCTGGAAGGTGTCCCCGTCCGCGGGGAAGTGGATGTTCGGCCGGGTGGAGGAGGTGACGTCGTCGTCGCGGTGGGTGGCCAGGAGGGGCAGGTCGGGGTGGCGGTCGGCGAGGGCTTCGACGTCTTCCAGCCCCATGTGGCCGGCTTTGCTCTGGTGGAAGCTGGTGTCCAGGACCAGGGCGGAGCTGTGGCCGGCTAGTTCGTCCACCGCGGGGCAGTGCACGGTGTCGCCGGTGTAGCCGAGCCGGGTGCCGTCCTCGTCGGTGATCAGATAGCCCTGGGAGGGCACGGTGTGCTGCGTGTGCAGGGCGCGGATGGTGTAGCCGTAGCCGGACCAGTCGCCGCCTTCCTCGCCGAACTCGACGAAGCGCGGCCGGGTGCTTTCCTTCATGTGCGGCCAGCTGCCGGGATAGGCCAGCTCGAACAGCTGCTCCACGCGCTGGGCGAAGCCGGTCGGCCCGATGAGGACGAGTTCGCTGTCGCGCTTGCGCAGCAGGCCTTGTTCGAGGAACAGGAAGACGATGTCGAAGAAGTGGTCGGCGTGGTAGTGGGTGATGAGGCAGATGTCGATGCCGGTCGGGTCGAGGCCGTGGCGATGCATGGCCTTCATGGCCCCGTTGGGGGCGTCGATCAGAATCGTGTCGTCGATGAGGGCTGAGGCGCTCATCTGCTTGCTGAGGATCGATCCGGTTCCGATGAGGTGAAGCTGCACGTGGGCTCCCTCGGGTTGGGGTCGGGCGGCGTGCCGGAAGGTGGACGACGGTGACGGGCCACCTCTGTGATGGGTCCAGCACGCCCATCACTTCGCTACCCTCTGTAACTGATCGTCACTCATTCGGATGTCCGCAGCTCGCAATGGGTCGGCCATCGCCGGTGCCCCTCCGCCATGGACATGCCGCTGGCCGGGCTACCCGCGCGCCCCTCACCGGACGGTACTTCACTCGTTGATCACCGCCGAACCGATCGGAGGAACCATGCCCGACATCACCTTCGACCACGCCGCCACCGGCTACAGCCTGGCCCACGTCCGCTGCCTGGCGTACGCGGCCGACCTGGCCTACAAGGACGAAGAGCGTCGCGGTGACGGGCTCGCGTGGTGGGGGAGCTGATCCCAGGCTCTCGTCCGGCGGTGCCGCGGCCTTCCTCATGGCATCAACCGCTGTCACGAGTCCTTTTCTCTGGTGCGTCGAACCGGCTCACCGTGGAGCGCCACTGCTCAGGAACGCGCCTTTGCCAGGGCTTTCTCGAGCTCCTTCTTGCTCATGCGTGATCGCCCGGGAATGTCGGCCTTGCGCGCCCGCTCGTACAGCTCCGTCTTGGTGGGTTCGCCTTCGGCGGAGGTCGCGCGGGCCTTGCTGGGGACGGTGAGCGCGCGCAGCTCCTGCTGGCGGCGTTGCTGGAACATCTTGCCCAGGTCGCGCAGCTCCCGTTCGTCTGTCATGCGGGCGAGCAGGGGCAGAAGGGCGCTCTCCTCCTCCTGTACGTGGTGGCTCACCGAAAGAGCCAGCAGGGCGTGGGCATTGGTGAACTCCGCGCTGCCCGGCTGGGCCCGTTTCAGCGCGTCCAGCAGCACCTCGGCCTCCTTGTGCTCCTCCAGGCCGTGGTGGGCGTCGAGACGGGGGTAGATCACGTCTTCCTCGGCGCGGGCGTGGGCGGTGAGCAGGGCGTGCAGGGCAGCTACGATGGCCCGCCGATCGCCCTTGCCGCCGGTCAGCTTGGCGAAGAGCTCCTCCACCTTGCGGTGGTCGGCCTTGATGAGGCTGATGACGTCGTCTGCCATGGCCGTTCGCTACCCCGCTCAAGCAGCACCAAGCGCCGTCTTCAGGGCAGGACGACGATCTCGAAACAGGTCATCGGAGGGGTGCACCGGCCATGGCCCGGAGTTTCATCCCCTGAAGTCCGAATGTCCCGGCTGTCGAACCCTGATTCGTCCATGCGGAGCCCTCTCTGGTCGCGTGCAGGCCCCGAGGCAGGCGGGTTTTCGTGCATGCCGTGGTCCTTCGCTCGAGCCGAGGTCGCACCGACGAACCCGCCCAGCCCGGCGCCGGACAGCTCGAGCCCCTTTCGGGTCGTCAGGGGGTTCTTGCCCATGGCCTGGCGGATGACGGCGCCGCCTTCGAGCCGAACAAGGACTACATCCGCGAGCTGATCAGCCGTCTCCGGCGTGGCGCCCGGGCTCGGGATGCGAGCCTGCGGCAGCCCCGGCTCAGGGTACGAAATCGCGCGTCCTGGCTGCACTCACCGCGCCGCGGAGGCACGTCGGCGGGACAGGAGGAAGCCGAGGGCGATCATCCCGACGGCCAGGATGAGATGCAACCAGTTGTCGGCCGTGTTGAGCGGGACGAAGTTCGCCGGGCTGTCGTGTCCGATCAGCAGGCCGTAGATCCACAGCAGCAGGTAGACGAGGCCGCCGCCGATGAGGAAGCCGCGGGCGCCGGACCAGGTTCTGGACAGCAGGATGCCTGCGATCCCGAACAGCAGGTGGACGAGGTTGTGCAGGATCGACACCTGGAACACGTTGAGCAGCAGCGCGCCGGACTGGTGGCCGGCGAAGGCCATCTCGTCGTAGTGGGTCGTGATGCCGGGGACGAACCCGAGGAGGCCGGCGAAGACGAACACGGCGCCGGTGACGAATGCCGCCAGCTGGACGGGGCTTCTACCGGCGGCGGTACGAGGGCTGTCCATGAGGCCTCCTGAGGGGTGTCACCGAGCGCCTACCCCGAGGGGACAGGTCCAGTCGCGCCGTTCGTGGCCGGCCATGCGCGGCGGAGTCACCGACGGCCGGTACGCCTCACCGGCGTCCTCGGCGTGCCCGGCCTGCGAACGAAGCCCTGGGGCGTCCGGCACGTGTCCCGCTCGCGCCTGAAGATGGAGCGGGGGCGGAGCCGTACGACCGGGGCCTGCGGATGGTCACGCTCGAAGGTGTCCGCTTCGGAGAGGGCGGCCAGCCGTGCGTCGGCCGGTCCTCGGTGACCGGCGCGTCCTCGGGGCTGGGGGAGTAGGCGCTGGATGCGGCGTCGCGTTGCCGGTGGCGACGTCCGGCCGCTGCCAGGCCGTCCTGTCCGGACGCCGGCCGGGCAGCCGGCGGGCCGGCCCGAGGACGGAGGTGCCGTGGGAATCGGCGGAAGGGACGTCGATCGAACTCCACCGAAGAGCCGAAGAGCCGTGCTTCAGGTCTGGGGGATGATCCGGAAGGATGGCCGGTCGTCATCGATCTCCGCGTCGAGGGTCTTGTCGTCCAGGAAGGTAGCGGCGGTCGGTTCGAGGTACACCCGTACGCCCTCTGCCTCGAGTATCTGATCGTTCGGGTGCGGGCCACCCGAGACCGACAGCTCGAGAGATCTGCCGGAGCCGTTGGTGGAGGAGGCTGCGATGCGCAGCCCGGTGTCCGGCGGGGTTTCCGGTTGGGTGGTCAGATCGCGTATCGCCGCAACCGCGTCGGCGGTCAGCGTGAGCACGGCAACTCCTCGAGCTCGGCGGACTCCGTGGTCGGCGAGGAGCGGTTGCCCGCTCCCTCGCCCTTGTTGGCTTGCCCGTGCTGGACCAGCCAATAACCCCATTAAGGGGCAAATGGTGTCAATGTCGACGTGCCGGCCCGGCTGTTACCCGATGACCCCGCCCCTGGCCAAAGCTCGATACCACCGGATGGCGGCCGTTGCGGCCCGCGCGACCGCGCGGGGGTGGGACTGGTGCTGTGACATGGCCCTCGCCGCGTGCGGGGTCCGCCGACAGCCCGCAGGGAAGAGGCCGAAGTTAAAGGCCGAGACCGGCGGGGTAGAGCTGGGCATGTTTGCGGCGTACTCGGCGACGCTGGACATGGGGGAACATTCGGGGGCACGATGCAGGCGTTCGTGATGAAGGAAATCGGACGGGTCGGCTTGGTGGACAAGCCCGTCCCACGGCCAGGTCCGCTGGATGCCGTCGTACGGACGACCGCCGCCCTCATCTGCACCTCCGACTCCCACACCGTCAAGGGCGGTATCGGGCCGCGGGAGAACCTGACGCTCGGCCACGAGGGCGTCGGCGTGGTGCACGAGGTGGGCGGCGAGGTGACGGCCTTCCGGCCGGGCGACCGGGTGCTGGTGGGCGCCATCACCCCCGACTGGGGCGATCTTGCCTCCCAGAACGGTCATCCGTCGCAGTCCGGCGGACCGCTCGGAGGGTTCAAGTTCGCCAACTCCAAGGACGGGGTCTTTGCCGAGTATTTCCACGTGAACGAGGCCGACGCGAATCTGGCGAGGATCCCCGACGGCGTGCCCGACGAGATGGCGGTCTACTGCGCCGACATGCTGTCGACCGGGTTCATGGGCGCGGAGAACGGCAACATCCCCATCGGCGGGACGGTGGCCGTGCTCGCCCAGGGCCCGGTGGGCCTCATGGCCACCGCGGGCGCCAAGCTGCGCGGCGCCGGCCTGGTCATCGGGGTCGAATCGGTGCCCAGCCGGCAGAAGCTCGCTCGCGACTACGGCGCCGACGAGATCGTCGATTTCACCACCGAGGACGTCGTCGAGCGCATCCTTGACCTGACCCGGGGGCAGGGCGTGGACACCGCCATCGAAGCCCTCGGCGCGGACGTCACCTTCCAGACCGCCATAAAGATCACTAAACCGGGTGGGACGGTGTCCAACATCGGCTATTACGGAGAAGGCGAGTTCGTGCGCATTCCCCGTATCGAGTGGGGCGTCGGGATGGCCGACAAGACGATCGCGACCGGCCTGTGCCCGGGTGGCAGGCTGCGCATGGAACGGCTGCTGCGCGTTCTGCAGAGCAAGCGGCTCGATCCCACGCACATGACCACCCACACCTTCCGCTTCGAGGAGATGGAGCGCGCCTTCGAGGTCTCGGACAGGAAGCTCGAGGACATGGTGAAAGTGCTGATCACCTTCTCGTGACGGAAGCTGATCATCGTCCAGTATCGGAAAGCGGCGACGTCCGCCTGCCAGGAGCACCCCCCCTTCTCCGATGGTGCACGTCGGCACGGAGGAGAAGGCCAGGCATGCTGGATCTCGATCCACCCTTTCGCCCGGTGCGCCGCCAGGAGGGCTATCTGGCGCTGGAGGACCTGGGCCTCATCGGCGACGGCACGACGGCGGCGCTGGTCGGCCTCGACGGTTCGATCCCGTGGCTGTGCCTGCCCCGCTTCGACAGCGACCCGCTGCTGTGCGGCCTGCTGGATCACGAGCGCGGCGGCCACTTCACGTTGACCGTGGACGACCTGCGCGAGGCCCGGCAGTTCTACGAGCCGGACACCGCGGTGCTGGTGACCGAGTTGCGCGGCCCGACCGGCCTGGTCCGGATCACTGACGCGCTGGCCCTGCGTGCCGACGCGGACCTCAGCGACGACGCGGGCGGCGGCCGGGCCGAGCTGGTCCGGTCCGCGGTCGTCCAGGCCGGGACCGTGCGGCTGCGGGCGGAGCTGGAGCCGCGCGGCGGCGGGCAGGCCCGGGCCCTTTACGGCGGTCTGGAGATGCGCGTCTCCCGGCGGCCCGACCTGCGGCTGCATCTGCGATCCAACCGTCCGCTCACCGGCCCGCGCACCGCGCACGACCTTCAGGAGGGCGACCGCCTCGATCTGGTGCTGTCCTGGGGCCGCATCCACCGCCATCACCGCTTCGACCCCGAGGCGATGCTGCGGCAGACCGCCGAGGCCTGGCGGCGCTGGATGCGCAAGTGCAGCTACCGCGGCCCGCAGGAAGCGCTGGTCCGGCGCTCGGTGATCACGCTGAAGCTGTGCGACGACTGGGGCAACGGCTCGCTGGTCGCGGCGCCCACGTCCTCGTTGCCCGCGCCGATCGGCGGGGTGCGCAACTGGGACTACCGCTACACCTGGATCCGCGACGCCGGCTACGCCGTGTTCGCGTTGCGCCGCGTCGGCTTCGACGAGGAGGCCGATGCCTTCCTCGGCTGGGTCCTGGACGCCTTCGAGCACACTCGCCACCCCCGCATCATGTACACCCTCGGCGGCGAGCCCGTACCGGAGGAGATCCACGACGCCGAGCTGGAGGGCTACCGGCGCTCGGCCCCGGTGCGCTGGGGCAACGGCGCCGCCGACCAGCGCCAGCACGACGTCTACGGCGAGGTGCTGGACTGCGCCGACCAGTGGCTGCGCCCCGGTCGCGAGCTGCAGCCGGCGCTGTGGTCCGGTCTGGGGGAGCTGGCCGAGGCCGCCGCTGATACGTGGCGGCAGCCGGATCAGGGCATCTGGGAGGTACGCAGCGAAGGCCGGGTCTTCACCTACTCGACCGGGATGTGTCAGGTGGCCCTGGACCGGGCCGCGGCCATCGGCGAGCGGTTCGGCGTGTCCGGGCCGATCGCGACCTGGCGCGCCACCGCCGAGAAGCTCCGCCGGCTCATCCTGGACCAGTCCTGGGACGAGAAGGCACAGTGCCTGAGCGAGCACCTCGACGGCGGCGGCGGCCTGGACGCCAGCCTGCTCGCACTGCCGCTGCGCAAGGTCGTACCGGCCGACCATCCGCGGATGGCGGCCACCACCGCGGCCATCGCCGAACGCCTGTCGGCCGGTGACGGCCTGCTCTACCGCTACCTGCACGATCACTCACCCGACGGCCTGCCCGGCGACGAGGGCGCCTTCGTGCTGTGCAGCTTCTGGCTGGTCGACAACCTGATCCTGCAGGGTCACCTGGACCGGGCCGAGGAGCTGTACGCGTCGCTGTGCGCCCGTGCCAACCCCGTCGGGCTGCTGCCCGAGCAGATCGACCCGGCCACGGGGGCGTTCATGGGCAACTTCCCGCAGGCGTTCAGCCACATCGGGATCATCGCCAGCGGCGTCAATCTCGCACGAGCGAAAGCAGGTATGACAGCATGATCAACCGGCTCGTCGTCCTCGGCGCCACCGGCGACCTCAACGCCCGCTATCTGCTGCCGGCCCTGGCCGCCCTGCGCGCGGCCGGGCACCTCCCTGACCGGTTCGAGCCCATCTGCGCCGACCGGCAGAACCGGACCGACGAGGAGTTCCGCGGCTGGGCGTCCGCCCAGCTCGACCGGCACGCCGCGACGGAGCCCGGCGAGGCCAGGAAGGCGATCGCCGACTCCGCCCGATACCGGCAGGCGGACGCCACCGACGCCGCTGACATCGCCTCGCTCGTCGCCGGTGACGGGCCGGTCGCCGTCTACCTCGCCCTCCCACCGGCGATCTTCCCCGGCGCGGTCGCCGCCCTCGGCGCCGCGAACCTGCCGCCGGGCAGCCGGATCGTGCTGGAGAAGCCGTTCGGCGAAGACCTCGACAGCGCGGTGGAGCTGAACCGGCTGCTGATGGGGGTCGTGCCCGAGCAGGCGGTGTTCCGCGTCGACCACTTCCTGGCCATGACGACCGTCCAGAACGTGCTCGGCAGCCGCCTGGCCAATCGGGTGCTGGAGCCCATCTGGAACAGCGCGCACATCGCCGAGGTGGAGATCGTCTGGGACGAGTCGCTCGCGCTGGAAGGCAGGGCGGGCTACTACGACGGCGCGGGCGCGCTCAAGGACATGGTGCAGAACCACCTGCTCCAGGTGCTGTGCCTGGTGGCCATGGAGCCACCGCTCAGCCTCAGCGAGCGTGACCTGCGCGATCGGAAGATCGACGTGCTGCGCTCGGTACGCCCCCTCACGGACGACGATGTCGTACGCCACACCCGCCGCGCCCGCTATCTGGCCGGCCGCATCGCGGATCGTGACGTTCCCGCCTACGCCGAGGAGGAGGGCGTGGACCCGGGGCGAGGCACCGAGACCTTCGCCGAGGTGGAGCTGGAGCTCGAAAGCTGGCGCTGGTCCGGCACGACCTTCCGGCTGCGCACCGGCAAGGCGCTCGGCCACGACCGCAAGGAGGTCGCAGTACGGTTCCGGCCCGTGCCGCACCTGCCCGCCGGCCTCGGCGAGGAGGCCGCGCCCAACGTGCTGCGCTTCGGCCTGGAGCCGGAGAGCATGACCCTGGCGCTGACCGGCATCGGCTCCGGCACCCACACCCTCGCCCCGCTCACGCTCGGCGCGCAGCTGGCGCCTCCCGACCTGCCCGCCTACGGCCGCCTGCTACTGGACGTGCTGCACGGGGACGCGGCCCTGTCCATCCGCGGCGACGAGGCCGAAGAGGCCTGGCGGGTGCTCGCGCCGGTCATGTCGGCCTGGTCCAGGGGCCTGGTGCCGCTTGCCGAATACCCGGCCGGATCGGACGGGCCGACCGCTGAGAGGAGGAGCTGATGCCGCCGACGGAACATGCCGCAGGCGGCCTGCGCAGCCAGGCCTGGTGGGACAACGCGGGCAATCCGGAGATGACAGCCCTGTATCTCGAACGTTTTCTCAACTTCGGGCTGACCCCGGCCGAGCTCCAGTCCGGCCGGCCGATCATCGGCATCGCCCAGACGGGCAGCGACCTCGTTCCCTGCAACCGCCACCACCTCGCCCTCGCCGACCGGGTCAGGGACGGGATCCGCGACAGTGGTGGCATCCCGCTCGAGTTCCCCGTCCATCCGCTGCAGGAGACCGGTAAACGCCCGACCGCCGCACTGGATCGCAACCTCGCCTACCTCGGGCTGGTCGAGGTGCTCTACGGATATCCGCTCGACGGGGTCGTCCTGACGACAGGCTGCGACAAGACCACGCCCGCGTGTCTGGCGGCGGCGGCGACGGTGAACATCCCGGCGATCGTCCTGTCCGGCGGGCCGATGGTCAACGGCTATCACCAGGGCCGGCGGATGGCCTCTTCGGGCTCGGGGCTGGTGATCTGGCAGTCCAAGCGGCTGCTGGCCACCGGGGAGATCGACTACGCCGAGTTCATGGCGCGCGTGGCCGCCTCCGCGCCCAGCATCGGTCACTGCAACACGATGGGCACCGCGCTGTCGATGAACAGCCTGGCCGAGGCCCTGGGCATGTCGCTGCCCTGCTGCGCGGCGATCCCGGCCCCCTACCGCCGGCGAGCGCAGATGGCCTACGACACCGGCCGCCGGGCGGTGGACCTCGTACGCGAGGACCTCACCCCACGCAAGATCATGACCTTGCCGGCCTTCGAGAACGCGATTGTGGTCGCCTCGGCCATCGCCGCCTCCACCAACGTGCCCATCCACATCAACGCCATCGCGCGGCACGTCGGGGTGCCGCTGACCATCCACGACTGGCAACGCGTCGGAGCCGACATCCCGGTGCTGGCGGACGTCGCGCCCGCCGGCGAGTTCCTCGGCGAGGACTTCTACCGCGCCGGCGGCGTCCCCGCCCTCATGCGGACATTGCTGACGGCAGGGCGCCTGCACGGCGACGCCGTGACCGTCTCCGGCCGTACCGTGGCCGAGAACCTGGCCGACGCCCCGCCCGCCGACCCGACGGTCATCCGTCCCTACGACGAGCCGCTCGCCGCGCGCGGCGGACTGCTCATCATGACGGGCAACCTGTTCGACTCCGCGGTCATGAAGACCTCGGTCCTCACCGACGACCTCCGCGCGGTGGCCGACTACCGCGCCATCGTCTTCGACGGGCCCGAGGACTACCACGCCCGCATCAACGACCCCGAACTGGGCATCGACGAAGGCTGCATCCTCGTCATCCGCTACACCGGCCCGATCGGCTACCCGGGATCGGCCGAGGTCGTGAACATGGAGGTGCCCGCCGCGCTGCTCCGCCTGGGCGTCACCACCTTGCCCACGCTCGGCGACGGCCGGCAGAGCGGCACCTCGGACGCCCCGTCCATCCTCAACGCCAGCCCCGAGGCCGCGGCGGGCGGCAACCTCGCCATCCTGCGCACCGGCGACCGCATCCGGATCGACATCGACAACGCGCGGGTCGACGTCCTGCTGACGGATGACGAGATCGCCGCACGGTGGGCGGCCTACACACCGCCGGCCCTCGACAACCAGACACCGTGGCAGGAGATCTACCGCGCCACGGTCGGGCAGCTGGACACCGGAGGCTGCCTGGAACTCGCCGTGTCCTACCAGGATCTCGTACACACCAAGGGGATTCCCCGTGACTCGCATTGACGCCAGAGGCACCATCATGATCGCCGACTCCGACTTCGGCGACGTGGACATCGAACGCGAGATCGTCGAGGGCGCCGGATTCGAGCTCCTCGCCGCACAGTGCAAGAGCGAGGACGAGGTGATCGAAAAGGGCCGGGACGCCGACGGCGTCCTGACCCAGTACGCCCGGGTCGGTGCCCGCGCCATCGACGCGTTCACCCGGTGCCGGGTGATCGCCCGCTACGGCACGGGCGTGGACATCGTCGACGTCGACGCCGCGACCCGGCGGGGCATCCAGGTCACGAACGCGCCGAACGAGTGGTGCGCCGAGGAGGTCGCCGACCACGCCGTCGCGCTCTGGCTGGCCGCCGCCCGCAAGATCTGCGCCTACGACCGGGCGACCCGGCAGGGCGTCTGGCAGTGGCAGAGCGGGGAGCCGATCTGGCGGCTGCGGGGACGGGTGTTCGGGCTGCTGGGCTTCGGCGCCATCGCCCAGCTCATCGCCGAACGCGCCAGAGCGTTCGGCGTCGAGGTCTGGGCGCACGATCCGTTCCTCGACGAGTCCGAGCTCCGATCGCGCCACGTGCTGCCGGCATCCTTCGACCAGCTCGTGGAGGGCGCCGACTACCTCGTGGTCCAGGCGCCGCTCACGCCCGAGACACACCACACCTTCGACCGTACGACGCTGCGCAGGATGAAGCCGACCGCTGTCCTCATCAACACCGCGCGCGGCCCGATCGTGGAGGATGCGGCGCTCCACCAGGCGCTCACCGAGGGATGGATCGCCGGCGCGGCACTGGACGACCTGGAGGAGGAGCCCGCGAAACAGCGCGACTGGTCCCCGCGCAACCCCCTCTTCTCGCTGCCCAACGTGATCGTCACCCCCCACGCCGCCTACTACTCCGAGCAGGCCATCACCACAGTGCGGCGCATCGCCGCGGAAGAGGCCGTACGGGTCCTGACCGGGCAGAGCGCCCGTAGCCCGGTCAACGACGTGCCGGCCGACTCTGAGGAACCCGGGTAGGGGATCGCTGGTAGGGGCGGCGCGATGGCTTTCGTCAAAGTTCCTTCCGCGTATCGCCGCACTCCCGCCACTCACCCACCAGGAGCCGCCCGGTCGGATCGGTGAACGCCGGAACTCCGCACTCCCTCGCCGACCAGCCTCTCGGCTTCCTGGTGCGGGGCCGCGATCAGGAGGATCGATGGTTTGATCACCGGCTGAAGGGACGCAGAGGTGACTCGGGACCGTGACGATCAGGAGGCGAGGCGCGAGCCGGGTTCTCCGGAGGGGACGAGCGAGCAGGACGTGGACCGGCGTAGCGATCTGGCTCGATGGATCAGCGGGGTGCACGCCTTCCCCGCCGACCGGGCGACACATACTCCTGGACCAGCACCGAACCCGACGGAACTCGCACTGCGGCACCGCCGCCCGGGGCAGGAAGCCGGGGCCGTCGACGCCGTCAGGGGGAGGCCGGGGTCTCGGTGAGGAGTTGTTGTTCGAGTACCGCGTCGAGTTGCAGTTCGCGGTAGCCGGCCGTGTCGAACAGGACCGTCAGCCGGTCCTCGCCGCGCTGGATGACCTCGCCCGGCCCCCAGGTGCGATGCTCCACGCGGGCGTGCGGGGGGAACGGCCCGGTCTCCTCCTGCTGCCGGTCGGCGGTGCCCGCCAGGCAGCGGTCGCAGTTTCCGCAGGGTTCGGCGAGCTGCTCGCCGAAGTAACCGAGCAGGAAGCGGCGCCGGCAGTCATCGGTCTCGGCGTAGTGGCGCATCATCTCCAGCCGGGTACGTTCGACGTCACGACGGCGCTCGGCCAGCCGCCGGGCAAGATCCGCGGCGGTCTCCGGGTCGGGCGCATCGGGCACCGGGTCGATCCGGCGCGTGCCCAGCCGTACCGCACCGGTTCTCTCCAGCAGGTCGAGCAGCAGCGTCAGGCGGCGGGGCGACAATCCGGTACGCGCGCGCAGCGTCCTGCGGTCGACGCCCGCACCGGCCTGGGCGACCGCCTGCGCCACCGCGGTCAAGGTCTCCGGATCCGGTACGGCGGCGGTGAAATAGCGCTGCAGGCCCAGGTCCTCAGGACGGTAGAACAGCACCGCCCTGGCCGGCTCGCCGTCCCGGCCGGCCCTGCCGATCTCCTGGTAGTAGGCGTCCGGCGACCCGGGCACCTCGGCGTGGAAGACGAACCGCACGTCCGGCTTGTCGATGCCCATGCCGAACGCGCTGGTGGCGACCACGACGTCCAGGTCGCCGGCCATGAACCTGCCGTGGACGTCGTCGCGCTCAGAGCGGCGCAACCCGGCATGGTAGGCCGCCGCCCGCACGCCCGCGTCGGTGAGCAGCTCGCTCAGGCGGCCCGTCTGCCTGCGTACCGCCGTGTACACGATGCCCGGTCCCGCTTCCTCGCCCACCGCGGCGACGATCTCGTGGGCGGGATCGTCCAGCATCCGGCGTACCGCGAGCGAGATGTTGGGCCGGTCGAAGCCCTGGACGATCTCCACGGGGTCGCGCAGGCCCAGCCGTTCGGCGATCTCTACACGCACCGGGGGAGCCGCGGTGGCGGTCAGGGCCGCGATCGGCGGGCGGCCCAGCGCCTCGGCCACCGGCCCGAGCCGCAGGTAGTCGGGGCGGAAGTCGTGCCCCCACGAGGAGATCAGATGGGCCTCGTCCACCACCAGGAGGGAAGGCGCGGCGGCGGCCAGGTCCCGCACGACGTCGGGTCGGGCCAGCTGCTCCGGCGCGCAGAACAGGAATTCCGTCTCGCCGGTCCGCAGCGACTCGAAGGTGGTGCTCCGCTCGCCGGCCGAGGTGCCGGCGTCCAGGCTCACCGCCTCCTCGTCGCGCTCGCGCAGCGCTTCGACCTGGTCGCGCTGCAGGGCGATCAGCGGCGAGACCACCACGGTGGGGCCTGGCAGCAGCAGCGCGGGCACCTGGTAGATCGCCGACTTGCCGCCGCCGGTCGGCATCACCACCAGTACGTCCCGGCCCTGCGCCAGCGCGGTCATCGCGGCCAGCTGACCCGGCCGCAGGTCGGTCAGGCCCAGAGCCTGCCGCGCCACCCGTTCGCACTCCGCGCCCGCGTCCTTCATCGGTCCTCCCACCGCGCTTGCACTGCCGGGATGTCGTTCCTGCCCCGGCAGGTGGCCGGCATGTCACTCAGCGGAGGGGCCGGAAGCCGCAGGGGCTGGGCTTCGATCCGAGCATGCTGGGCGGATCGTGTGTTCGCCTTCCAGACCGGCGTGCCGCACGGCGAAGCACTCTAGACTGGTCGGCCCACCAGTTGATCACCGGGTAAGGGCAAAGGCGCGCTCATGGAGCCGGGCCCGCTTCCCTGGAGAAGAGGACGCACCACCATGCGGTTCCACAATGACCTAGTGATCAACCGTCCGGCCGGCGAGGTGTTCAAGTATCTGGCGGACCTGGAGAACCTTCCCCGCTGGAACTACGCCATCGCCGAGACCCAGAAGGTCTCGCCCGGCCCGCCCGCCCAGGGAACCGTCTACCTGCAGACGCGCACGCTGCCCAGGCCCATGCAGGAGACCCTTGAGATCTCCCGGTACGAACACGACCGGCTGCTGGCCGTCACCGGCGGCTTCGGCGACCTGGAAGGCACCTCCACTTACACACTCGAGTCCAACGGAACGACCACCAGGCTGACCAACGAGATCGAACTGGCCGGCCGCGGACTGCTCCGAGCCTTCTCCGGCCTCGCGACCGCCAGCATCCGACGAGCCGTCGCCCAGAACCTCGACGTACTCAAGAACCTCCTGGAGAGCGCCGCGGGAACGCCGTGACATCCGCAGACCGGGGCCGAAGAGCCGAACACGACCGGTTCGACGACGGCAGGCAGGGCCGCCATGCGTACTTCTGGGTCAGGGGGCTTCGGTGGCAGTGTCCGCCAGCCGGCTCTTCACCTCAGTCGCGGTGCCCTGGTGCAGGACACTGCCGTGGATCTCCTCCAGCGCGGCCTGGCGTACCTGCGGCTGGGGCAAACCCCGACCAGCGCGGAGATCTTCTCGGCCGAGACCCTCTCCCGAAACTTTCCGCAACGAAGGCACCGGCTGCACAATGCCGGGCATGGAACTACGACCGGAACTGCTGCCCCCGTCCGTGCCGAGGGAGCGCGTGGAGCAGCTCGGTGCCCAGATCGACCGGATCGCCGAGCTGCTGGAGGAAGGCATGATGCCGGAGGCACGCCAGGCCGTGACCACGTTCAACGAGCAGACTGGCCACAGGTACGAGCCGGAGGACTTCGCCTCGTACTGGGAATCGCAGGATCTGGAGGAGATCGCCACGAACGCCGCGCGCCCTGTGCCGCCGAGGGTACCGGACATCACTCGGGCGGAGCTGGCCGAGCTCGTTCGTCGAATCATGGAGGCCGATCCGGAGGCCGATCACTACCTGGCGCTGCTCGAAGCCAATGTGCTGCATCCGCACATCAGCGACCTTATCTACTGGCCGCCGGAAGAGCTGAGGAACGCCACCCCCGAGGAGATCGTCGAGGCTGCCCTCAGCTACCGCCCCATCCCGTTGTGAAGCCACCAGCCCACGAAACCGCCGGCCGCGCCTGATACGGCCAAGAGCTCCCTCCACCGTTCGCCCTTGCCGGTAGGTCGTGCGCAGGCCGGGGGAGCCGCTCCCCGAGCTACCGGCGGGCGAAGGCGGCGAGAAAGACGCGGGTGCCCTCGTCGGCCAGGTCGGTCAGTTCCTCGGGGGAGCCGACGGCCGCGTCGCCCAGGAAGGCGACCCGGTTGGTGGGGATCGAGACGATCAGCCAGGTGAACATGTAGGCGGCGCGCTCGGGGTCGGGGGTGTTCAGCAGGCCGCGCTCGGTGAGCTTCGCGAAGGTCTCCGCCAGGAGTTTCAGGGTGCGGACCCAACTCCGCTCGAAGTACTCGCGGCCGATGGCCGGGAAACGCTCGGCCTCGGCGACGACGAGGCGGCGCATCTGCAGGATCTCCCGGTTCATCAACCCGGCGAGCGTCATCCGAGCGTGGTCACGCAAGGCGGTCTCGAGGTCGTCGGTCTCCGCGAGCGCGCGGATCGCGGACTTGAAGTGCTCATAGCCGCGATCGACGGTGTCCAGTACGACGCCGGCGAACAGCTCCTCCTTGTCGGCGAAGTACTGGTAGACCGTCCGCTTCGAGGCGCCTGCCGCGGCGGCCACCGCGTCCATGCTCGTGCCGACGTAGCCGTGGGCGGTGAACACCGTCCGCGCGGCGGTCAGGATCTCCTGGCGCTTGCGCGCCGAGCGGGCCTCGGCCCGTGTCGAAGCGGTCAACGAACTACCTCCTTGACAGAGAACACTACCCGGTTTAGTTTTCACCTCGTGAACACGGTACGGTTTAGTTTACCTGGAGGTTGGGACATGGGTAGCGTGATCTCCGTCGTCGCCGCGTCGATCGTGGTGTTCGTGCTGAGCTCGGCCTACTACGCCCTGCTCACACCGACCGAGAAAAGACTGCTGGGTGAGCGCGCCCCGGATCGGGGCGATCGGCCGCCGCCGCTGAAGATCCTCCTGGAGCTGGCGCGCACCCTCGTGGTCGCCACGGTGATCGCGGGCTTGGCCCGGTACGCCGGCCTCACCGGCGTGAGGTCGGTGGTGGTCCTCGGCCTGGTGCTCTGGGTCGGATTCCCGGCAGTGCTGCTCACCGGATCCATGATGTGGGAGAAGACGCCCGCCGTCACCGCAGCGCTGCACGCCGGCGACTGGCTGATCAAAATCCTCGCCACCTCAGCGATCGTGGGTGCCTGGCTGTGAACGACGTACGACCTTATGAGACAGATCCACGCGTGGACGACTACATCGCGGCCCTGCCCGACTGGCAGCAGGACATCTGCCGGCAGGTACGCGACCTGATCCACGCCGCTGACCCCGAGGTCACCGAGACCATCAAGCGAACCGTCCAGCCCTACTTCGTGCTCAAGGGCAACGTGTGCGCGCTGCTCGCCGCCAAGGACCACGTCAACGTGTTCCTGTACGACGGCGGCATCGTCCCCGACCCCGAAGGCATCATCACGGCCGGCCACCACAACAAGACCGCCCGTACGGTGGCTTTCCGCGAAGGGGAAACCATCAACGCTCCCGCCCTCCTTGCCATGTTCCGGCAGATCATCGCCGACAACCGAGCCGGCGGGTGGCGCAAGCTCAAGAATCAGCCCGGGTGAACGGCGTGGATCGCGGGAGTGTCGCGGATCCGGCCACAGGTGCCCGGGGCGCGATCACTCCGCCGAGGTTCACGACGAGCACGCGGTCACAGACGTCCATGACGAAGGCCATCTCGTGCTCGACCCAGCAGGACGGTGCTGTTTGGTCCGGGCCGAAATCGGGCCCCGGATCGGCCACGTATCGCGCCTCAACTGCCCCCGCGCCGGGGGCATCATCGCCGAGATTCCTCAGCCACGCACGCCTGGGGACCACCCGCCGGTACAGCTTGCGCCGCCGTAGACGCCGTACTCGGTGACGTGGGGCGGCACCGACTGGCTCAGTCCGGCCCTACTCAGTAGGGATCGGAGAGTGACGCGCTGGCTGAGCGCCTGCGCGGATTGTCGCGGTTCTTGTGGTAGAGCTGCACCGCCAGGAAATCCAGCCGCTTGAGGAAGTCCAGCAGCCACTCGGACGGCAGATTGGACGTCGTCGGGCCGCCGAAGGTCAACGGGATCGCGGGTTTGAGACTGTCGTCGGCCGCTGTCACGGCACGATAGCCCGCGGCGTAATAGGGATAGAACTCCGCCGGGGTCATCGCGGTCTTGTCCGGATGGCCGCCGACGATCCCGAGGTTGGGCTCGATCCACGGCATCACGCAGTCGATCTGCGGATAGCGCGTCTTGTAGACGAGCAGGGCTTCCCGCATGAAGGTCTCCCACTCCTGCGGGGTCTTCTCCGTGCTGGTGGAGGAGGTGAAGCTCAGCAGCAGCCGGTTGGCATAGGACGCCGCCTGGTCGAGGTAGGGGAAGTTCAACTCGGGCGACTTCTCCATCTTGACCACGCGGGCCCAGTTCGGATGGGTGTGGTTGACGTACCATCCGGGGTTGAAGAACGTGCCCAGGAGGCGACCGGCGTCCACGACCATCGTGGAGTCGTAGGCTGTGGCCTGCGCGGCCCCGCCGGGCATGAGCCCGGCAGCCAGCGAACCCCCCACGCCCACCAGCGCCCGCCTGCGGTTGAGCTCACTCATCTGGCCCTCACCCCGGCGGCACGGATGGCGGGCCGGCCATCATCGCCCTGTTCCCCAGCGACGTGCGCAACGTCAACGAGGACAAGTCCCTGTCCTACCCCTGCTTCTGGGCCAGCTTTCGTGCCTGGGTGGACAGCCTCGACCTCGGTGCCGCCGTCGCGCACCAGGCACGGCACACCCTGGCCACCAATCTGCTGCGTGCCGGCGCGAGCCTGGCCCACATCCGGCGCTACCTTGGCCACGTCAGCGACCGCATGGCCGAGCACTACGTCAAGATCGCGGCCTCCGATCTGGAGGACGTCGTGCACGCGGTCTGGGTCGCCGGGCCCGGCGCGGCCAACCCCGGTGAGCTGCTGTCCGGCGAGTCCACTCCGCTCACCCGCGAGCAGGCCCTGGCGCTGGCGCTGGACCTGTCCCGGCGCAGCACTCCGGCCGACGGCGGGTTCTGCACCTTCCAACCCGTGGTCCAGGGCGGGGCCTGCCCCTGGAAGCTGGACTGCGAGAACTGCGACAAATTCGTCCTGTCCGGCGCCGACCTGCTCTACTTGCGCCGCAAGCAGGAGCAGTGGCGCTCGATCGCCGAACGGGCACCCGACGACGCCACCGCTGACTACCTGCACCAGGTCTTCGAACCGACCGCCCGCGCCATCGCGGGCCTGGAGAAGGCTCTGGCCGGTCTCGGACTCCTGGACCAGGCCCTGGCGCTGGACCTGCGCCGGCCGCAGGACTACTTCCACCGGATCTGGAGCACGAACTTCCGCGCCACGGACCTTGCCGACCTCACCGAGGACGTCGCGCCCGAGCCGACGAGTACGGAGCCACAGGCATGACGGCCACCGCGGAGACGGCGCGCCGGACGGCGGCAGCGATCCAGGCCCGCCGCAGCACCAGCGAGGCCATGCTGGAGCGAGTACGCGGGTCGCTGAAGCAGATGCGGCGCGAACGCGCCCGCGTCACCGTCGCCGCTGTCGCTCGCCGCGCCGACGTCTCCCGGACCTTCCTCTACCAGAACACGGATGCTCGGGCACTCGTTGCCCAAGCTGCCACCGACGCTGGCGAGAACCGCCTGCTCGACCAGGCCGAACAGGCGGCCCATGTCGAAGCGTCCTGGCGGGAACGGGCACTCAACGCCGAGGCTGCGCTCAAGCACGCCCACTGCGAGATCGCCCTGCAGCGCACCTCCATCGGCGAACTTCTCGGCAAGATCCGTGATCTGGAGAACGACCTGCCGGAAGACGGCGTTCAGCGACTCGTCACCGACAACACCTCGCTCAAACAGCAGGTCCGCCAACTTACCCAACAGACGAACCGCCTGCAGGAGCGGCTGACGGCGGCCCGTGACAACAGCCGGTTTCTGGACAATCGGATCGCCGGGCTGGAAGCCCAACTCGCCGACCAGATCACTCTCGACGCAGCTGGATCCTGAGGGGTGCCTCTGCTCCCGTGTCAGTGATCTTCGGGCAGGATAAGGACGATGTCTGATCACTACAATCCAGGCATGTTCGATCTCGACCCTGTGAAGTCGATCTTAGTCCTGGCCCTAATAGGGCTCATTGTTTTGGGGTTGCGAGCCTGGCGCCAGCGGCGCAACAGGGTATGGATCTCCATTCCGATGCCGTTGTTCACCCCAGTGGAGATCCAGGCCACGGCCCACGACCTCATCGAATCCGGGCAATTCGACGAGGCGGTCAAGGTGCTGAAGAAGGAAGCGCAGGTCTCCGGTCCGGATGCTCTGGCTGCGGCCCGCGCCCTGCGCCGAGGTGAACTCCTGCCGGACTTCCCGGGCCGGTGGCCGGAGGATCTGACAGGGCCGGTTACCGAATTCCTGGCCGAGGGACAGCGGAAGGCAGCCGTCTTCCTGATCCGCGATCAGAAGCAGCTCAGCCTCACCGAAGCCGAGGCATTTGTCGACTCGCTCACCCGTGGGAAGGCCGAGTAGACGTGCTACTCAACCCGTCGCTTCTCAATCGGTCTGGCCCATCGTCTACGTGACCAGCCGTTCGCCACTTGTTCCGCGAGTCGCCGGGCGTGACGACTTCTCATTTCGCCTGGCGATTTTGTGGGCCTTCCTGGCTATCGCGAGCGGTTGAAGTCAGCGATGGTGAACACATGGCAGCTGGCGATGATGACGGCAGGCAAGCAAACCCCGTAGGACCACAAGGCAATGATCCCGAGGCAAAAGTTCCGCCCTTTGGACATCGTCCAGGCACAGCAAAACTTGGTTCTCTGGCCGCTGGCCCGGAATCGAGGCGCCCGTCGGCCGATGAGGATTTGTCCCCCCTTGATGAGGACGATGAGGACGACGAGGATCGCCCGCAAACGCGGCGAAGCAGTGTGCTGGGACTTGGCTCTCAGGCCGCTGACCCGGAGGAATGGAGTCGCGCGGGGTCAAGAGCCGTGGCTCCACGAACTGGGGCATCGTTACGCGCGCTCCTGGCAATCATTCTTGTCGTCAGCACAGTAGTGATCGTCCTCTTGGGTATGATCCTTCGACTGCCTGCGGCGGAAGTAGTCCAGTACATGGCGCCCATTGCTCCATTAGCTGGAGCAGCCGTGGGCTATTGGTATGGAACTGAACGCCGCGACTGAAGACCAGGGTTGGCCGGACGTTTCCTTGCTGCCAACCGCTAATCCTCGACATATCTACTGAGCCCCACCAGGTGTTCCGCCAGATCGCTTGAGAAATCGCCGCCGCTTCCGATGCGAACTCTCATAACGCGTCGGGACATCCTCCGACGAGCGAACACCTCTGCTGGTCACGTCGCACACATATCAACTACGTGAAATCCCAGCTCAACAGCAATGTTGACCTTGGTGTGGTCGGTTAAGGCGATCTGGCGCTGGAGATCGAACCGATACAGCCGCGCGGCGGTGCGCACCCCAACCAGGGCGAGGCGCTGTTCGGCGTCTTGGAATCGCTGCAACTGTACGCCGACGACCTGGCCATCCCGGTAAAGACGCTGGAGACCTACCGCTGGGTGTCCTCCCGCTGGCCCGGCCCAGCGCCGTCAAGCAGGGGTCCCGTACTACATCCACAGGACGCTGGCCTCCATCCGTGACGATCAGGAGCGGTGGGCGCGTATCGCTGATCCCCCACTGGATAACCGCACCGGAACCCATCGGTGGACCGATACGGCCGCCAAGCGAGCCGTGGACCAGAAGCTCGTCAACACCGCCTCGGTGTAGCAGAAGGTCGAGCGCATCCACGACCTGGCCCGCGATGAGGAGGTCGCCGTGCGGGTGGCTACCGACCTGCTGCGCCGGCCGCAAGTGGCCTCGCGGACGATGCTCGACGACACGGCCAAGCACATGGTCAACCGCGCCCAGGTCGACCATGTCCGCCAGGCCGGCCAGGTGGTGCGGCAGCGCACCCCGGCCCTGCCCCGCATCGAGCACAGCCGTGACTTCCTGGAGTTGATTGGTGCCTGCGCGGCCTTCGTCTCGGCCATCGGCCGCGTCGTTCCGGGCATGCGCGGTCACCAGTTCACCGCCGACGAGCGCGCCGCGGTGGCCAGGAACGTGGCACGGGTGCGGGCGACGGCCGACTGGATCGAATCGGCCGTGGAGTCCGGCGAGATCAGCATCGATGAGGGCCTGGCCCGGCTGCTGCAAGGCGAGTAAGACCCATGCCCCCGAGGTCACGGGGCCTGGCGGCCAACGTGTGTGGCGACCAGGTCCCCCTGGCCCTGCTCGAGGCCCGCCCGGCCGGGCTGGCCACCCAGCAGCTGGTGCGCGCCACCGGGCTGAGCCTGGGCCATGTCCGCAAAGGCATCCTCTATATCCGGGAGGTCTCGGCGATGGCGCACCTGACCCCGCTGATCTGGACCCCAGACGACGGCTACCGCTTCTCCACCTCGCCCGACGACTGGATCGCCTACGAACGCTCACGGCTGCGCACCGAGCTGACCCGTATCAGCCGCCTGCTGTCCGCCACGGTCGCCCCGCACGCGGCCAGCCGGCCCGAGGATGACTGGGTCCATCTGGTGCTGGGCCAGCTCAACGTTGTCCAGGCGGCACTGACCCTGCTCAGCAAAGCGGAGGCATGAGGTGCGTCCCCGCCACTACCCCTCCGACACCACCGACGCCGAATGGTTGCTGCTGAAGCCGCTTCTGCCGGTGCCGGCCTGCCAGACCCGTACGGGCGGCCGGCCTGAGAAGCACGACCGTCGCGACATCGTGGACGCGATCAGGTATCTGGTCGACAACGGCTGCAAATGGCGTGCCTTACCTGCGGATTTCCCACCATGGCAGACGACGTACGGCTTCTTCCGCCGCTGGGCCAGGGCCGGCGGCGTCAACCACATCCGCGACCAACTGCGCCGCGCCCTCCGTCTGCGCGCCGGCCGTCACTTGGTCGTTGACACGAAGGGCCTGCTGCTGGGCGTGATGGTCACCCCGGCCGGGCAGCCCGACCGCGACGCCGCCCGCGACGCCGCCCGCGAGTTGCTTGCCCGGCTGCGGATGCTGCACCCGCAGCTCACCCTCGTCTGGGGCGACAGCGCCTATGCCGGGATGCTGGTGGAATGGGCCCGGCGGTTCCTGCGTCTCACCCTGAAGATTGTGACGAAGCTGCCGGGCCAGACCGGGTTCAAGGTGCTGGCCCGCCGGTGGATCGTCGAGAGGTCGATCGGGTGGCTGATGAACGCCCGGCGCAACGTGATCGACTACGAGCGGCTCCCACAGCACAGCGAAGCGCACCTGACCTGGGCGTCTATCACCTTGATGACACGCCGTCTGGCTAGAAAGACCACCATGCCGGTGTGGTCACAAGGGCCGGCCCCACGACGAGTCGCGTAATTCTCAGGTAGGCGTGATCATTCTCAGGTAGGCGTGATCGCCTTGGCTGGTGCGGGGATGTGGGTCATCGCAGGCTCTCGTTTCGGCGTGCACTCCACACGGCCAGCCCGGCCGCCAGGAGGAGAACGCCGGCGAGCCATAGGATGCCCTGGAGTGGCAGGGCATCGACGATTGCGCCGCCGACCAACGCGCCGAGACCGATGGAGAGATTGAACACCGCCACCCACAGCGCGGAGGCTTCCTCGACCGCTTGCGGCGCGGCCTTGATCATCCACGTCTGAAGGCTTGTGGAGACCCCGCCGTACGCCAGGCCCCAGACAACGAGCAACGTCACCCCGCCCACAGCGGTGAGACCTGCCACGGGGTAAAGCAGCACGGTCACCCCCAAGGCGGCGGTGATGGAGAGGACGGTGCGATGGAGCCTCTGCGCCACAGCCGCACCCGCGACGAAGTTTCCCGCGATGCCTGCCACGCCGAATCCGAACAGCAGCGGCCCGACGAGTTGCTCGTCGATGCCGGACAGATCCTGTAGCACGGGGCTGATGAACGTGTAGGCCGAGAAATGGCCGGTCACGATCAGGAAGGTGGCCAGGATACCGACCCGGACGCCCTGGTTGCGGAACTGGCCAGCCAGCCGCCGCAGCCCGACGGGCTGAGCAGCGGTCAACGGTGGCAGCACGGCCAGCAAGGTGACCAGCACGGCAAGCGCGAGGGCGCTCAGCGCGCCGAACGCGATCCGCCAGTTGGCCAGCCCGCCGATCATCGTGCCGAGGGGGACACCGAAGACGTTCGCGGCCCCGACGCCGCCGAAGATGATCGCGGTGGCCCGCGGCACGCGCGAGGCCGGGACGAGCCGGACGGCCAGGCCGCCGGCGATGGCCCAGAACCCGCCGATCGCCACGCCGACCAGCACGCGGGCGATGATCAGGAGCGGATAGTTCGGGGCCAGGGCGGAGGCAAGGTTGGCGAGCGTCATGAGTGCCATCAAGGCGACGAGCAAGAGCCTGCGGTCCATCTTGCCGACGAGTATCGGGACTGCCGGCGCCGCAACGGCGGCGACGATGCTGGGGACCGTGACCATCAGTCCTGCCGCACCTTCAGACACCGATAGTGCCGATCCGACGGGGGTGAGCAGCCCGATGGGGAGCTGCTCGGCCGTCACCAGGAGAAATGTGCCAAAGGCTACGGCGGACACCGCGATCCAATGACTTTTCGTTGACGCCTCTCGCTCGGTCAGCGGGCGGTCTGTTGCCGTCACGTCGAGTCTCTCCCCTCATTCGGGAGCGTTCGCTCCCATATGACGGCACACCCTAATACGGGAGCGATCGCTCCACAACCTTGGTAGGGTGGCGACCATGGCAAGGCCCAGGGAGTTCGACGAGCAGAACGTGATCGCCAAGGCAACCAACCTGTTCTGGTGTCGCGGTTACAACGCCACGTCCGTCCGGGACTTGGGCGCCGAGCTCAGGCTCAAGCAAAGTAGCCTGTATCGCACCTTCAACGACAAGCGCACACTGTTCTTGCGGACGCTGGACCACTATCGGGCGACCGAGTCCACTCAGGCTGAAGAGCAGCTCAGCGCCCCCGGTCCCAGCCTCGAGATCTTGCGGGAGTGGCTGATCTGGATGGTCAGCCACGACGCCGGTCGTGGCTGCTTCGTGGTCAACACGGCCACCGAGCTCGGCACTACCGACCCCGAAGTCCGACAAAGGACTGAGGCTGCGTTCGAAGTCACCCGGAAAACCCTGACGTCGCTACTACGCCGCGGCATCCGCGACGGCGACCTGCCCGCCACATTGGACGTCGACGCTGCAATGGAGTTGCTGTTCACAACCGTGCTTGGGCTGCGCGTACGCGAACGCGCCGGGCACGATCCCCAACGGCTGGCCATGGCTATCGACTTCACGACCAAAATGCTCGCGGCATCTGCGACCTGACCCGCATATCGCCACCAAGGCGAAGGCAATCCGAACGAAGATCAGTTAGAGGGTTCGAAGACAGCTTCTCAGAAACGGCGCGGACGACAGCGGCGAATCTGGTCAACCACCCCGAACCGTAGCCGGGGCAGGTCCACACCGGGTAAAGATCGTTACTGGTGCTGACGGCCGTGCCGATGTTCCTCTTCACCGGGCTTGTGACGAGCGTTTTCGCCGAGCCGGCCAGGCTGGTGCTCGGCGCCCGGGAGGCGGAGAGCACCAGCGTTGTCGTCATCGAAGAGGAGGAGGGCCGGTGCACGGCCGGCGGTGGGGTCGCGGATGCGATATCCGGATGCGGTGTCCGGCGGCACAGGACGGACTTCTCTTTGTGATCACCTCTCTGGTGAGTACGAGGCTGCCAGGCCCGGCTGTCAGCGCTTGTACGCGGCGGCGACCTCGACCTCGACAAGCCAGCCCGCGACCGGGAGATTGGCGATTTCGATCGTCACGCGGGCCGGGCGGGCGGGGTTGACCTCCAAGGGCGGGGCGGGCGGCGCGGTGCCCAGCGGGACGGGGACGGGCTGACCCGAGGCCAGGTCCGTGTTGGCGAAGAACTGGCGGTAGGCGCGGTTCCACCCGGCGAAGTCGGCCGCCGCGGCGCCTGGAGGCTTCTCCAGGTACGCGCGCATGGAGACGACATCCTCAAGACCCAGCCCAGCCGCGGCGAGATTGGCCTTGATGCGCTTCAGCGCGTTGATGGCCTGGGCCTCGGTGACCGTGACGCCTGGGGGCAGGGCGCCGCCGGGGAAGTCGACGTAGCGCTCGGGGGAGTCGGCGGGGGCCGCGGGATTGGCCGCAGCCGGGCCCAGGCCGCTGGCGGTGTACGTGGCGACCTGCTTCCCGAGCGCCACGCCGTCGGCGATCGCGGGATTGGTGCTGCCCGCCGGGAGGATGGGCTTGATCTCGTAGGGATGGGGTGACCAGCGGGCGGTGGCGGCCGCCGTACCCGTGCCCAGGAGGAGGACGGTGGCCGCGGCGAGGGTGACAGTGGTGCGGATCTTCATGCGACGGTGTCCTCTCAGGCGGCGCTCAGCGCGCGCTGGTGCAGCTCGGTGACGACCTTGCGGGCGGATTCCAAGGCCCCCGACTGCCAGGCGATCATGTGGCTCAGCCAGTCGCCCGCGAAGTACACGCGGCCGGCGGGCTTGTTGAGGAGTTGGTACGCGCCCTGGCGCGACGGCCAGCCCACCCATGCGCCCTCGATGTGCGGCTGGAGTTTCCAGGCGACAGACACCGACGAGGCCAGCTCGTCGCGGTACTTCGCGCCGTGGATCCGCATCCCCTGCTCGACCGCGCGGCGCTCGCGATCGGCGTGCTTGAGTGCGGCGTACGCGTCGGCCTGGGCGCCGAAGTTGTAGTAGCCGACGACCAGGCCGCGGGCCGCGCCGTACCCGTAGGAGGGGTACCAGATGGTGGCGAGGTCGAGGTCGGTGCTGGTGATGCCGCCGTAGATGTCCTCGTCGATCTCCCACCAGCGGCGGCGGTATTCCAGCCCGATCTTGCCCGAGTTGGCGACGGTCGGAGTGGAGAGGGCGGCCTGGATCTCCGTGCCCAGGTTGTGCGGGGTTCTGGCGAGGATGTGCGGGGGCATCGCCGCGACGCACAGGTCCGCCTTGATCATTTGGGTGCGGCCGTGGCGGTCCTGGTACTCCACCTCTACGCCGTCCGGCAGGTCGGTGATCTTGGTGACGGTGGAGCGCAGCCGGATCCGTTGCCGCCCGATCCTGCCGGCGAGGGCTCGCGGGATCGCGTCCATGCCGCCGACCGGCTGGAACATCAGCATGGCCTGGTCGTAACCGAACTCGAACGAGAACCGCTGCCCGATGCCGCTCGCCAGCACCTCCGACAGCGATGGCACCGGTCCGAGCACCGTTCCCGGCTGCTCGCCCGCGCCCGGGTTCACGCTGTAGCCGCGGCGGGAGCTTCCGGTGTACTTGAACCCGCTCGCCTTGTTGCCCACCGCCCCGAAGCCCGACAGGAAGGTGATCAGCCGCTCCTTGTCCTGCGTGGTCAGCGCGGCGTCCAACGCGCCCGCGTCGGTGGCGCGCGACAGGAGCTCGGAGACGTACCCGTAGACGTCGGCCTTGGCCGTACGCCAGCGGACGGGGGCCGGCATGTTCTGGTGATAGATGTAGGCCTGGGCGTTGGAGTTGGTGAAGACTTCCAGGTCCACGCCGAGTTCGCGGCAGTAGTCCATGGTCACCATCCACTGCGCCAGCCGTGCCGGGCCGGCGTTCAGGTAGACGCCGTCCCGGAACTGCGCGACCTGCGTGGAGCCGTCCAACTCGGTCAGCCGGTCGCCGCCGCGGATGGTCCAGTTCCGCCCGCCCACCCGGTCGAGGGCCTCCAGGATCGTGCAGTCGTAACCCGCCTTACCCAGCTCGTACGCCGTGGCGAGGCCGGCCATCCCCGCGCCGAGGATCACGACCTTCTTCGCGGACCGCCCGGTGAGCGCGAAGTCGGACGGCTGCGGCGGGTCGAAGGCAGTCTTATCGGACGCCTCGGCGGACGGCGCAAGCCCGAGCGCCCCCATGGTCGAGAAGAGCGCTCCCGCGCCGCCGGATACTCCAACGGCGGACAGAAAGTCGCGTCTGCTGTACCCCAACACCCACCTCCATGATCTCGTTGGAGGTGAGTCTCGGGGTGCCTTGTTGCCACCTATTCGTCCCCGTGTTCCCAGTGAGTTTCGGGGTGATCAACGGGGATTTGAGGCGGATGTGAGCTCAGCCGGGCCGGACTCGCTTGTGGCCATAACCACCGGCAAGAAGGGCCAGCACCCCTTACCCGCGACCTGTAGCGGTCGGCATGTCCGTGCTGTTCTCGTCGTGCTCGCGCGGGGCCTGGGGGAACGGCTGCGGGCCTGGCAATGGGAGGCGATCGCGCTGGGCGCGGTCGCCATCGCCGTGCTCACGGTCGCGTACGGGGGCTGCCCTAAGGCCACCCCGAGCGCGACGCTGACCAGCGGGGTGATGAAGTGGCCGAGCGAGGCGTCGACCACGTGCCCGGTCATCGTCGCCCAGATGAACGACGCCCAGATGAACGACGCCCAGTTGGCGGACGTCAGCACGCCGACGAGGGTGAGCAGCGACAGTGCGCGCGGCCGGCGCATGATCGCGCCACACCGAGCACGACGCCTTGGGGAGCAACTGACACCCATCAACCGTACGCGCCCACGTCAGCCCCGGGATGCCGCCGGCCGCTCCCACGCCGTGTTTTCCCGGACGATCAGCCGATGAGGCCGGGGCGTCAGACCTGCTCGCGGAACCGCGTGCCGTAGGGGTTGTCGATCGCGTAGCGCCAGAAGCCGTCGGCGCCGCGGTGCGCCACGTCGGTGGCGGAGCCCTTCAGGTGCACGTGGGAACCGTCGGGGCCGGTGCCCTCGACCTCCCAGTCGAGGACGAACAGGGCGACGTCCCCCGCCACGTACAAGTGCCGGGCGTTGACCTTCATCGGCAGGCCGAACGACATGAAGCCCTCCAGGTGCCGCTCGATCTCGGCGGGGTCGGTCACCGGCTTACCCGAGTTGGTGACGAACACCGCGCCTTCCTCGTAGAGCCCCATCATCGCGCTGACCTTGCCGGAGTTGAAGCGCTCGAGAAGCGAAGCGGTGAGGCCTTCGGGCTCGGTCGGACGTTTGAAATCACTGGACATCGGTTTTCCTTTCAGACAAAGGAGATGACGGTACGGAAGCGGGACTTGCCTGCTGCGGTGTGCCGGTAGGCGTCGGCGGCGTGCTCCTTGTCGAAGACGTCCACCATCGGGGTCACCTTGCCTTCGCCGGCGATGCTCAGCGCCTCGACGAGGTACCGGGTGCCGTTGTGTGCGGAGCCCAGGATCTGGACGCTGTTCATGACCATCTGCATGTTGGTCACGGAGAGGGCGTCGAACGCGATGCCCATGAGCACCAGGCGTCCTCGGGGCGCCAGCCCTTGCATGGCGTCGGAGACGGCCTGGTTGGAGCCGTTGGTGTTCAGCAGCACGTCGGCGCCGCCTGCTTCGCGCAGCTGGGCGCCGTCAGAGACGACGACGTCGGCGCCGAGTTCGCGGGCCAGCTCCTGCTTGTCGGGTGAGCGGGTGACGGCGATGGTGGTGAAACCGGCGGCCTTGGCGTACTGGACGGCCAGGTGGCCGAGGCCGCCGATGCCGGAGACGGCGACGCGGTCGCCGGGCTGCGGGCTGGCGCGCCGCAGGCCCGCCCACGCGGTGTAGCCGACGCGCACATGATGGGCGCGGCGTGCTCGTACGACAGCCCGTCGGGCAGCGGCACCGTGGCCACGGCGGGGACGGCGACGTAGCCGGCGTGCGTCCCCGGCACGTTCATCCCGGTCAGCACGGGGCTCTCGCAGTTGGCGGCGGTGACGAAGTCGAGCGGCTCGCCCCGCCGGCACCACGCGCACACCCCGCACGCCTTCTGCAGGGTGACGATGCCGACCCGGTCGCCGACCTCGCGGGAGCTCACACCGTCACCGACCGCCACCACCTCACCCGCGCCTTCGTGCCCGAGCGCCATGGGGAAGCCGACTCCGAAGGAGAGCCTGCCCTGGGTGATCAGGACGTCCGTCCCGCAGATGCCGGAGGCGTGCACTCTCACCAGCACTTGACCTGCCGTTACCTCGGGGATCTCGGCGTCTCTGGTCTCCCAGGCGGTGTCGAGGGCGGGTACGACGACTGTTCGCATCTTCGTCACGGGTGTACTCCAAACATTTCATGGAACTGGCCTGTTCCATGAAAGTAGGTCCGCGGCGCCGGGCGTGTCAATAGATGCACACGTACGTACTATGAAATTCGGTGTTCGGCACTGTAAAATCGGGTTCCCGCAGGCGGAGGGCCTGCGGGGGAGCGTCAGGAGTTCGAGGCGACCGCATGGCCGAGACGAAGACACCACGCAAATACGAGTTGCGGCGACGCGCCGACGCGATGGAGACGACCCGCCGGCGGATCACCCAGGCGGCCGTCGAACTGCACGGCCGCATCGGGCCTGCCCAAACGACCATCGCGGGCATCGCCGAGCTGGCCGGGGTGCAGCGCCACACGGTCTACCGGCACTTCCCCACGGAGGAGGAGCTGTTCGCCGCCTGCTCCAGCGAATACTGGGGCCACCATCCATGGCCCGACGTCATGCCCTGGAAAGAGATCGGCTCCCCTTCTGACCGGCTCACCACGGCCCTGACCGCCCTCTACGGCTACTACGAGACCGTCGAGCAGATGCTCACGAACGCGCTGAGGGACGCGGCCACGGTCCCCCTGGTCGAACTGAGCCTGCAACCCTTCACCGAATACCTGGACGACGTGGCCGCCATCCTCATCGACGCCTACGCCCCCCAGGCCGCCGAGCCCGTCCTGCTGAAAGCGGCCGTCCACCACGCCGTGGAATTCCCCACCTGGCAATCCCTGATCCGCCGCCAAGGCCTTCAACCGGAGGCCGCCGTCACCCTCCTGACCCGCATGATAAGGTCCACGACCCCCTGAGCCCCGAGGCCGTGAAACCGGGAGCGCGCCACCGTGGCAGACCAGAACGGCCCTTCGCGACCCAGCAGGAAGCGGGAGCGTCACTTCACGTGAACGACCCTCTGGATCAGGCCGAGCTCGCGGGCCCGTACGCCGGCCCGGAAGCGTGATTCGGCGCCCAGCGCGTCCATCGGCTCGACTTGCGGGCCACGCGCGACAGCCATGGCCAACCTGCTTGCTTACGTGCCTGACAGACCTTCAAGCAGCTGACCAGCTATTTCGCTTCGCTGCCCAAGATAACGACGGTACCGGGTATCGGAGTGGTCCGGGAAACATCGGCTGCAGACGGTCTGGTCCGGTCGCGAGGTTGGACAATCAACTTGCGCTCACAGCCGCCGGTCTAGACCCCGCGGCGAGGTCGGCCCAGGTCGGCCGCCCCAAGGCGTCGGTTCGTTGGTCCGGACGAGCGCTCAGGGAGACACGGAACGGCCTTCCCGATTTGCCCCGGGAAGGCCGTTGTCTTTCCTCCAGGCCCCGGACAACCGCGCCGGACAACTCGCCCTTGAACGGCTGTCGAGCGTCCCGAAGGCGGTCATAGCGAAGACAGGAGCTATTCGGCCGGGCCGAACTGGGCCGTGTAGCAGCGCGGACAAACGATCACCTTGGCGCTGCCCGGAACCTTCCAGCGATACCGGCACAGGCGCGTGCGCCGGCAGCGGATGAGCGTGTCGTTCGGCAGCAACTCGCCCACCTGAGCGAACCCGCTGCCGTCCCCGCGGTCAGCTGGCGGCTGCGGTGGTGCTGCGGTGGTGGTCGAGGGGGTGGCTGGTGCTGGGTCGGTGGGGTGCAGGCCGCGGTCGTCGAGGGTGAAGGTGTGGCCGTCGGCGGGAAGATGATGTTGGGCCGGTCGGAGCTGGTGACTTCGTCGCCGAGGTGGGTGGGGACGAGGGTGAGGGCGGGGTGGCGGTCGGCGAGGGCAGGGTGGACACTGCACCAACTGAACCGCGGCCGGGCTCCTGGGCGGCCTGGTGCCGGCGCTGGCCGGCCACCGCGACCAGGCGTGTACGCCTACAGCCCGCCCGGCCCGGGCCGCCCGCACCGGCGCGGTGTCGGGCGCACCCGCTCGCATCCTGCAGATCCACCGGCGGGAGGGACGTCTTGCCCCTTCACCCCAGTGTGGAAGAGGCGATCACTCGTCTGACACCGGCCGACGTGGGCCATCCGCGGCAACCGGCCTGATCTGCCTGACCGGCGGCCGGTGGAAACGAGCCGGAAGGCATCGGCGCTGAACGACCGTGGCCGGCCTGCGGGGAGCCGCGGCCGCTCACGCCTGCGCGCATCGGCGGCTCCCACGGGCGGGCGAGGCGATGGTTACCTCGCCGTGGCTGCGCCGGCCTGGCCGGGTGCGGACGCCACCGTCGCGGTGTCCGCACCCGGCCTCACGGGTGGTGCGGGGCTGCCTTAGCGGGAGACCGACCAGTAGAAGTTGGGGGTGTAGCCGTCGTCGTGCAGGACGGTGTACTCGTTGGGGAGGTTGCCGTAGACGGGCCGGATGGCGTCGCTGGTGGTGTAGGAGACGAACTTGACGGTGCGCCAGTCACCGTTGCGGTCGGGCTCGGCCCGCCACAGGAACTCATCGCCGCTGCCGCAGGTCTTGACGACGGCACTGGGCAGGCCTTCGACCCAGCCGCCGGGAACGGCGCACTTGTTGGACTTGGCGTTGCGCATGCGGAACCAGACCTGGCCGCGCCGCGTTTGCGCTTCTTCGAAGAACCACTCGTTGGCCGGAGGGATCACGCCGGCCTCCCAGGCGAGCAGGCGGCAGAAGCCGTCGACGCACGAGGGGTCGGAGTAGCCCTCGTGAATGAGGTAGCCGTTGGTCTTGACGTTCTCGACCACGTGGCGGCGGCCGTCGTCGACGAACGGCGGCATGTCCGCGACCGGCGCGGGCGGGGGCACGGGCACGGGGGTAGGGGCGTGCGCCAGCTGGGCGGACTCGGCTGACCGGACCGACTGGGCTGACCGGTCGGGGGTCGCGCCCGCCGGCGCGGGCATGAGCAGGCCGCCGGCCAGTGCGAACGCTGACAGCGCGGCCGGAAGGCCGATCTTGATGGCGGTACGCGGCGACTTCATGGGGTTCCTTTCGCGAGAGAGTGCTGGAGGATGCGCATGGATGGGCGGGGACGGCCGCTGGACGAAGCGGCGGTCGAGAGGTCGGCCGTCACGGTTGACGACGCGGGCACGTCCCGGAGGAGCTCGCTCGCGCGGCGCGTGCGGCGCCGGGCCCGCCACTCGTTCGATGACCATTACCGCGGGTCCTGCCTGCGGCCGGCGCTCAGGCGGCCCGCTGGCGGAATTTGTCCAGCGCGGCGATCAGGGCCGGCGGGTCGATGATGCCGTAGCCGTACTCGTAGTCGAAGCCGGCCGTGCTGCGGTCCTCGGCGGTGCGTTGCAGCAGGGTGCGCAGCTGGGAGGGGAACAGGCGCGAGCCGGGGTGCCGGGTGCGCAGGGCCGCGATGACGCCGGCGGCGACGGGGCAGGCGGTGGAGGTGCCCGTGTCGGCGCGAAGATCGGTGGCCTCGGAGCCGAGGAAGTGGGTGTAGGAGCTGATGTCGGGCTTCTTGTCGGCCAGCCGGGCGGGGCCTTTGGTGGAGTAGCCGGCGCGCGTTCCGTGGACGTCGACGCCGGCCACGGTGACGGCCTTGGGGTGGCCGTTGGCGCCGACGATGTCGAAGAAGGCGTCCGGGTTGCTGTTGGGGCAGTCCTGGCCGCCGTTGCCGGCGGAGAAGACGATGTCGGCGCCGGCCGCTTCCAGGCTGCCGAGCATGACGTTGAACGGGTGCATCGGGTTGCCGGCGTAGTTGCCGGGATGTCCTGGCGGCAGGTCGTCGTTCCTGTTGTTGAGTCCCCAGCTGTTGCTGACCACCAGAGTGCGGGAAGCCTCGGGCAGGTTCATCAGCACCTGCCACAGGTGGGCGTAGGCGGCTACGGCGTCCGACAGCAGACCGGTGACGGTGGTCTTGCGGGTCTGCATGATGGGGATGTCGAGCAGGGTCGCCTTCGGCGCGGCGATCAGCGCGTTGAACGCGCACAGGCTGCCGTGGGCGACCGGGTAGCGGCCGGGGTTCGGTTGGGTGCCCGGAGGGCTCCAGCTGCGGTCGCCGTCGATGAGGAACCGGCGGCCGAGTTTGGTGCTGACGTGGTCGTAGTTGATGCCGCCGTCCACGATCGCCAGCAGGACGTCGTGCCCGTCGTAACCGGCTGCGTGCAACTGTTCGACGTGCAGGAGGCGTTCGACGTCGTGCCAGTCCCCGAGCGGCACATCGCCGTCGCAGGCCAGGGTGGTGCCGATGGCGGGGTCGGCGAAGACACCCCTCACCTCGCGCACGGTCGAGGTCAGCAGGTTCCACCGAGCGGGCAGCTCGTCCTCGGCTATCTCCCCGCGTACCAGCACCGAGGCGTGCTCGGCGGACCGGGAGAAGCTGCCCGGATGCGGGCTGAGCGAGGACAGCAGGCCGCCGCTGCGTGGCGTGGCCGTAGAGGCGGGGCCGGGCAGCGGCACCGGCTTGAAGACCTGGTCGAGAAGGACACCGGGCAGATCACCGACCACATCGGCGACGGTGGATGCCACGCCGGGATCGAGAACCGAGGTGATGACGTCTTGGGGCGGGCGCAGCTGGATCAGGACACGCACGACAGTTCACCTACTCTGCGAAGGCGGCCATAAGACCGCTGCAGGGACATGGAGGAAGGCGGCCGGGGCGAGGACATCGCCGAGCCGCCACCGGGATCCCTCCCGCCCTGACCGGGGCGAGAGAGACGCTGGACAGCGCAGTTCAGCGACCGATCACCACAGTGGGGACACAACTACTCGCAAACGCAGTAGCAACGCCCACCCCCGCTCCCGGCGCCGACCTGAACGAGGTAAGGGCCGTTCGGGCCGAACACGATGGCGTAGGTGATCCCGCCGATCGTGAGTGTGCCGCCGCCCCCGCCGCCGGTGTTCCCGCCCCCGGTGTTGCCGGCGCCGGTGTTGCCGCCGCCGACCGGGATGAGGATGAGCTGGCCGTTCGGGCCGTACCCGATGGTGTAGGTGTTGCCGCCGATCGTGAGTGTGCCGCCACCTCCACCACCTGTGTTGCCGCCCCCGGTGTTGTCGCCGCCGCCGTGGGGTGTGGTGATGCAGTCCGGTTGCGGGTGCACGCAGATGGTGCTGATCGCGGTGGCCGGGACGTCGGTGCCGGTTTCGTTGGCGCCGGCGGTGGCGGTGTTGTGGAAGGTGCCGGCTGCGGTCACCTTGGCGTGGAGGATCAGGTGGGCGGTGGCGCCCACGGGCAGGGTGCCGACGTCCCACAGTCCGGTGGCAGGGTCGTAGGCGCCGGTGCTGGGGGTGGCGGACAGGAACGCCAGGGTGGCGGGCAGCTTGTCGATGACCTGTACGCCGGTGGCCTGGGTGGGGCCGTGGTTGGTGACGGCCAGGTGGTAGGTGACGACCTCGCCGACGGTGGCGTGCACCTGGTTGGCGGCCTTGATGAGGCCGAGATCCACCGCGCGGGCGGTGTTGTGGGTGGAGCTGTTGGAGGTCGAGGTCAGATGCTCGACCTCGTCGCCGTAGGTGTTGTCGTAGGTGGCCTCGGCCTGGTTGGCCAGGGCGCGACCGGTGCCGTCGCGTTCTACCTTGACCCGGAACTCCACGGTGGTGCCGTCGGGCAGCTCGGTGGTGGGGTGGAGCATGCCGCCATGGCCGTCGCCCGCGCCGTCGCCGAGGGGGATGGTCAGCCGCCGGATGCCGGCGTCGTAGCGGCTGTTGCGGCCGCTGTTCTTGGCACCGGAGCCGGGGCCGTCCACGATGCGCAGCGAGCCGTCGACGTAGCTGGTGCCGGCGGGGATGACATCGCGCAGGATGACGTTCTCGGCCGGGACACCGCCTTCGTTTTTGAGGTTGACGCGGTAGGTGATGGTGTCGCCGACCCCGGCTCCCGTCTCGGGCTCGACGCTCTTGGTCACCACCACGCAGGGCGCGGTGCCGAAGAAGATGCCGTCCAGGAAGTTGCCGATGGTGGAGTCTCCGCCGGCGGCCGAGACGGACTTGAAGGCGAAGCGGGTGGTGCTCTGACCGGCCGGCACCGTGTAGGAGCCGGTGTGCTCGCCCCAGGCGTCGGTGCCGTCGGCGAGGTCGGCGCTCTCGTAATTCGGGGCGAACTGCTGCCCGCCGGCCGGGGGCGGGCCGATCTGCACCCTCATGGTGTCCTCGCCGTTTCGGCCGCGGTGCAGCAGCCGCCAGTACAGCCGGGTGCCGGGGGTGGTGGGCAGGTCTTGGTAGAGGGTGGAGACCTGGTTGGCGTTCAGTTCGGCGAACTGCTTGCCGTCGCCGGCGGGCACGCCCCGGTAGCCGTGCGGCCACAGCTCGATCTGGCCGTCGGTGGCGGTGGTGAACCAGCCCGGCACATCGTTCTGGTCCTGGAAGTCCACGTCGTTGCCGGGGATCGTGGGTTCTTCGAAGCTGCCGTTGATCAGGGCGATCCGCTGCGGGCAGCCGCCCGGGGCGGGTTGCTGGGGCATGGACACGAGGGAGCCCTTTCTGTGGGGGATGTCCGGTGGAGCCTCCGAACCGGTCGGCGGAGGACAGGCAGGAGCCGCTGTCACGGCGGCGGATTTCGTGCGGGTCCAGCGGTTCAGCACGCGCCGCAGGACGACAGGGACGAAGTCGTGGCTGGAGAACACAGGATTTTCAGCGGCGATCGCCGGCCCGGGCGGACGCTCTTCTGCGGGCCGGGCGATGTGGGGGTGGTCGGGGGTCGGCACGCTCGCGGCGGCGGCCCTCGAAGCGGGCGGGGGTTGTTCAACGGCCGGCGGGTGATCCGTGGCCGATGGTCGATGGCCAGGCGGCGCTGCTTGCGCGTGGTGCGCGGAAAGGAGTCACGTGGCGTTGCCGGGCGGTCAGCGCCGCGTCGTACGGCTAGGGTGTGGGCTGCTCGGGAAGGGTGGTGCCGGGGCAGGTGGCGGCGATGGCGCTCTTCTCCCGTTCATCGGCGCTCAGGCCCCAGCGGCGTTGGATCGCGGTCCATTCGGCGGCGTAGCGGCAGTGGACGGACTTGTACGGGGGCAGCTATTCGGCCACATCACGGTCGGCCTTCGCCGGTTGCTGCGGACGGTGACGGCGACCAGGTGGTGGGCGGCGTCCAGATCGTTGGCGTAGGCCACACGCTGCTCGACGGTCCAGGCCGAGGCGCCCGAGTCCCATGCTTCGGCCAGCGGCACGACATGGTCGATGTCGAGGTCGGCCGCATCCTCGATGAGTACCTCGCGGCGGGAGTGCGGTGGAAGTTGGTGCGCTGGTAGCCGTCGCGGCTCTCGTCCGCGGCGGGCAACTCGGCGACCGCAACCGCAAGCAGCAGCAGGGGCGGGAGCGAGGGAGGCCAGGTGCGTCGCTGTGATCGCGGTGGCGGTGAGGGAACGCAGGGGAACAGACATGATCCTCCAGCGGCCAAGGAGGTTGGCGGGGCAGGCGCCCAGCACACCGATATGTACAGACAGTAGTTGGATAACTACTGTCAGTTATAGAGCGTGAGGGTGACGCCTCGCTTACTTGAGCAAGAGAATTCGGATTAGCTGTTACAGCCATACGTTTTGAGCTGTTGCTGCCCCGCTCATTACCCCGGCCATGAGCCCGGCTTGATGACGTTCTCCGCCACAGCAGAGCCAGCCCGTCACCCTTTGGAAAGCTTCCCCAGCCGCCCCCGGCGGCCGAGCGCCGGGCACGGTCGCGGCCTCGGTCGAGTGCTTCCTCAACTCCCTGCAGGCCGCCACCACCCGGCGCAACTACACTGCCACGCTCGCCCGCCTGACCGCCCAGGCCGGCCAGCGGCCCGTCGCGGGCCTCGCCCCGGACGACTACGCCGCCGCCATGGACCGATGGGCGAGCGCGGCGGCGGCCACCTGGAACCGGCACCTGTCCGCCCTGGCCTCCTTCACCGCCTGGAAACGCTCTTCACCGACCAGGCGCACGTCCTGCGCGAACGCGAGCTGTGGCGCAGGCCCGGACGGCTTCACCGATCCTGGTTTGCTCGCGCTCCTCGGCGCGCCCGGCTCGTACGGTTCGGATCGCGCCGAGGGCGCGGTCGTGCTCGGCGCTCATCGCACCCACGCTCGCCTGGGTCTGCTCGGAGGCGGTGCGGATGCCCGCCAGCATGACCTCGATCAGTGCCGTGGACGCGCCGATGATGACCAGCACGAGGGTGAACAGGGCCGGGTCCAGCCAGAGCATCAGGGCGATGGCCACCACCGCGGCCAGCGTGCTGGTGATGATGTCCACGACGGCGTTGGGCGATCACGTCGCGGAGCTGCCCGGCGTCGGTGCCGACGCGGGAGATGAGGTCGGCGCGCCGGTGCCGGCCGTAGACGTCCATCGGCAGCCGCAGCAACCGCCGATCATGCCGGTGTGCAGCCCGAACACCACGTGCTCGGCGGTGCGGCCCACGGCGTAGCGCCCGTACGCCTGCACCGCGGCCTGCGCGGCGAACGGCCCGGCCAGCAACGGCTGTGCCATGCCCAGCCCGGCGCCCAGCCCGGCGCCCAGCAGGCCGAGCAGCACGGCCATGGCGACGACCGGCCGGTGCGCGCGCAGCAGCCGGGCCAGGTGCCGGGCTCCGGCCCTTTCGGGACCGGGTGCCGCGCTCACCCGTCGCCGGCCGGTGGGGGGATGACGATGGTGGGGTGGAAGCGGGCGGGCGGCTCGTCGATGGGACGGCCGTCCGCCTCGATCCAGGCGTGGGCGGCGAACGGGTGCACGCGTACTCCCGTACACCAGGTGGGCCAGGCCCCGTGCAGCCGGCACAGGAGCGCGGCGGCGATCGAGCGCGGCAGGCATCCCTGCCCGGCACAGAACAGGCTGACCGCGATCACCGCGTCCCGCGCCCGCTTGGCCTGATCGGCGGTGGCCGGGACGGCGCCGCGCCGGGCGAGCTCCAGCACGGCCCGGATCCGGGCCGGCGGCAGCCGGGCGATCAGGCGCGCGGCGGCCACCGCGGCCAAGGCGGGCGGACGACGGCGCCAGGACAGGCGCGGCCGCTCAGCGGGCAACATGGGAACGCTCACCGCTGCTCCTCCTCGACCAGACCGGCTTCGCGTAGCTGGGCCAGGAACGCGGCGACGTCGGCCTCGGCGGTGGGCGCGGCGGCGGGATGGGCGCGTGCCAGGTCGCCGGCCGCTCCGGCGGGGTCGCCGCCCGCCAGCAGGCTGCGCAGCACCAGCGTCGCGGTGGCATTGAGCTGCAGGTAGCGGCCTGTGCGCTCGTCCAGCAGCACGGCGGCCTCGTCGACGGAGGTGAAGGTGACACCGGGGCGAAGTCTCATGGTCGTCTCTCATGGTCGGGGGCGGGCAGGGCGCGCAGCCAGTTCTCCATGGCGGCGAACAGCTCCAGGTCGCCGCCGGGATCGGCCTGTGCCGGGGTGCGCAGGCAGGCGCGGCGCAGCGCGGTCTCGTCGGCCAGCCCGAGCGCGGCCAGCCGGGAGCCGTCGGCGAGTGCGACGAGCTGGTCGCGGTGGCGGCGCAGCCCCTCGAAGAGGGTGCTGGAGAACTCGCCCTTGGTGGTGCGGCGCAGGCACTGCTCGGGGACGCGGCCGGCCATGGCCGCGACCGTCAGAGGCTTGTAGGCGCCGGGGCGGGCGCGCTGGTCCAGGCGGGTGGCCAGGCAGGCGTCGATCACGGCGGTGTCCAGGTACGGTGCGTGCACGGCGGCTCCGTGGCGGGCGGTCAGGCGCTGCAGCTGACTCAGGTCGGCGGCGCTGTCGTGGATGACGGCGGCGATCTGGTGCTGGGCCCGCCGCCCCGCCAGCGGCCGGGCATCGGCGGCGGCCCGGCGCAGCATCGGACCGAGGGCGGCGGCGACGTCAGGGTGGGCCCACGAGGGCAGCCGCATCGGCCCCTCCCAGCCCAGCTCCGGCCGGTACCGCGACGGATGCGGCGCGGTGAGCAGGTCGGCCTGGGAGGCCAGCCAGCCGGGATAGGAGCGGTGTTCGGCCACCGCGGTCAGGCTGGCGGCAAGCGGCCAGCGGGCCAGCGCCCGGTACTCGCGCAACCGCGACCACCACGACAGGGGCCGCGCCCGTACCAGATCGTGCAGGTGGCACGGCGGCACGAAGGTGACCTCGTCCCCGCCGTGCCCGGTCAGGTGGACGCGGGCTCCGTGATCGGCGAGCAACGCGGCCACGGCGACGTCGCGCCGTACCGTGGTGATCACGCCGAGCGGCTCGTCCAGGCCGGTCACCGGTTCGGCCACGCCGGCGTATCGGCCGGGCACCTCGCCGGGGGCGAGCACCAGGTGGTCACCCGTCAGCAGGCGGGCCGCCCTGGAAGCCCACCGTTCGTCGTCGTGATCGGCTTGGTCCACGCCGGTCCGTACGGTGACCAGCCGGCCGCCGCCGTCCTGGACGGCGCTTTGGGCCAGGAAACACAGCGGGGTGGAGTCCAGCCCGCCGGACAGGTCGGCCGCGATCGTCTCCCCCGCGCGGGTACGGCAGGCCACCGCCTCGGCCAGCGCCCGTCCCACCAGCGGAGCGGCTTCCCGCAGGTCCATGACGGGCTCGGGCGGACGCCACCACCGGGTCAGCCGTACCGGCCCGTTCGCGGGCAGGTCGGCGGCGTGGCCGGGGGGAACGGCGTGCACGTTCCGCCACATCGAGCCTGACAGGACGGGCGAGGTGGATTGCAGCAGGCGCACCATGAGCCGGTCGAGGTCCACCTCGGAGCCGTGCCAGACGGCCAGCAGGTCGGCCCGGTCGGCGGCCACCGCCGACGCGCCGGCTCTGGTGTGGAAGACCCTGCGCATTCCGGCGGCGTCGCCGCGCACACGCACTTCACCATCCACCGCCGTGACCAGGTGGAAACTGCCGGGCAGCCCGGCCACCAGCTCGTCGGCCGAGCCGAGGCCCGTGAGCCGGGCCGCCCGGCGTTCCAGGTCGGCGGCGGTGACCGGACAGCACCCGATCACCGCCACCCGGATCGGGCCGGCGACGGCGCAGACCAGCGCCCCAGCGGTGAAGGCTCCGATCAGGCACGGCCGGCCGGAGGCGTGGCGCAGCGTCACGTCCGCTCCCGGCCGCGCGGCCAGGCCGGCCGCGCAGTCCTGGGCCGCGGCGCTGTCAGGCAGCACCGCGAACCACTCACTCCCTTGAGCCGGCACCGATCACACCTGGCCGTCAGCCCCAGAAGCCGCGGCCACGGGAGTCCCAGCCGTAAAACCCCTCGCCACGGGTCACCTTGGCGAAGGCACCGGCCTCCTCCATGGTCGGCGGCTCGTACGGAGCCTGCTGGATCTCGTACTGATCCATGATGTTCTCCTCTCTTCGGTATGGCGCGCCTGGTTGGCGCTCCATGTCTTCCAACTAGCCCATCTACCTCCCTAAATAACGCAAAGCAACAATTATGTCACTCTAGGTAATGAAACGCTCGCCGCTCCTGTCCGGGCGGCGCGGGGTGATGGCTGAGCAGGTCATCGAGGCCACCATGCAGGTGATCGAGACGGTGGCCGTAATCCTGCAGCACCTGTGGGAGCAGGAACCGACCCCGACCGGCATCTGACCGCCTGGGAAGCGCTCGAAACGCTGGGGCTTCTGATCGACGATCGCGCGTTCATGGTCCGAAGGCTCCAACGTGCGTGACAGGTCTTCAAGCAGCTGACCTGCTAGGGCGTGTATTTGGTTGTGATCAATCTGCGGGATCCGCCCTCGTTTCGGGGTCCGATCCGGTAGATCGTTTTGCGTGACGCGAGTGCAATTGACGGATGTGGAGTGGGAGTTCATCGAGCCCT